>NZ_JBHTSF010000015.1:37294-97037 GCF_042795295.1 Streptomyces sp. NPDC056486 | reverse complement strand
CGCCGCGCCCGCCCGGTGTGCGGAACGGAGGGGGTTACGCCAGACCCGCCACGAGGTCCGCCACGGACTTGCGGCGGCCGGTGTAGAACGGGACCTCTTCGCGGACGTGCATGCGGGCCTCGGAGGCGCGCAGGTGCCGCATGAGGTCGACGATGCGGTACAGCTCGTCGGCCTCGAAGGCGAGCAGCCACTCGTAGTCGCCGAGGGAGAACGAGGCGACCGTGTTGGCGCGCACGTCAGGGTAGCCGCGGGCCATCATGCCGTGGTCCTTGAGCATGCGGCGACGGTCCTCGTCGGGCAGCAGGTACCAGTCGTAGGAGCGCACGAAGGGGTAGACGCTGATGTAATTGCGCGGCGTCTCGTCGGCCAGGAAGGCCGGAACGTGCGACTTGTTGAACTCGGCGGGACGGTGCAGCGCCATGTTCGACCAGACCGGCTCCAGGGCGCGGCCCAGCTTGGTGCGGCGGAAGAGGTTGTAGGCCTCCTGCAGCTCGTCGGAGGTCTCGGCGTGCCACCAGATCATGACGTCGGCGTCGGCGCGCAGCCCCGACACGTCGTACGTGCCGCGGACGGTGATGTCCTTGGCGGCGAGCTGGTCGAAGAGCTCCTGGACCTCGTCGGCGTAGCCGGCGCGGTCCTCGGGGAGCAGGTCGCGCAGCTTGAAGACGGACCACAGCGTGTAGCGGATGACCTCGTTGAGGTCCTTGGCCTTCTTGCCCGCGTTCGGGCTCTTGGCGGGGGCGTCGTCACTCATGCGCCTATTCTCCTCCGCCGCCGTGCGGGCTCTGCACCGGGTTGCGGGTGAGCTCCTCCACACCGGCCAGGTCACCGCCGAGCTCGTCGACGGCCGCGTACGCGCTCGCGATACACGCGGGGATGCCCACTCCGTCGTACGCCGCTCCGCACACGGCGAGGCCCGGCAGCTTGCTCACGTGCTCGCGGACGCGGGCCACGCGCGCGTGGTGGCCGACGGGGTACTGCGGCAGGCCGTCGTGCCAGCGGGTGACGCGGGTGGCGACGGGCTCGGCGTCGAGGCCGGTGGCCGCGCGCAGGTCGCGACGGGAGAGCGCGATGAGGTCGGCGTCGTCGCGCCCCAGGATCGCGCTCTCCCCGTACCGCCCCACCGAGGTCCTGAGCACCAGCAGGTCGGGGTCCTCATCGGCGATCCAGCCCCACTTGCGCGAGGCGAAGGTGGACGCCTTGATGGTGTGTCCGTCGACGGGCGGCACGAGAAAACCGCTGCCTTCGGGGAGGTCGGTCTCGCTGCGGCGGTACGCGAGGGTCATCAGGGCCATGGAGGCGTACTCGATGCCTCCGAGCTCGGCGGCCGCGGCGGGCGCCTCGACGCCCAGCAGCGCGGCGGCGGCGTAGGCGGGCACGGCGACGACCACGGCTTCGGCGTCGATGGTCTGATCGCCGGTGCTCACCTGCCAGCCGTCCGGGGTGCGCCGCAGCTCGGTGACCGGCGTCCCGGTGCGGATCTCCCCGCCCCGCGCGCGCACCGAGTCGGCGACGGCGAGCGGCAGTTGGCCGACGCCGCCCTCGATGCCCATGAAGACGGGTCCTGTCTGCTGGTTCTTCGCCGCGCGGGCCTGGATGTCGCGGACGCCCTCGGTGAGCGAGGCGTGCGTGCGGGCGGCCTCGAAGAGCTGCGGTACCGCCGAGCGCATCGAGATGCGGTAGGCGTCGCCCGCGTACACCCCGCCGAGGAGCGGCTCCACGAGGCGGTCGACGACCTCGCGGCCCAGGCGCGCGGCGACGTACTCGCCGACCGCGACGTCGTCCCCGACCTCGGTGGGCGGCAGCTCACGGTCGCGCTCGATGCGGCGCAGGCCTTCGTCGGAGAGCACCCCGGAGAGGGCGGACGCGTCACCGGGCACGCCCATCACATGGCCCTTGGGCATCGGCCGCAGGGCCCCGCGGGTCCAGATCGCCGCGGTCGCGGTGGCGGGCGGCCGCAGCCGGTCGGCGAGGCCCACCTCGCGGGCGAGAGCGACGGCCTCCGGGCGGCGGGCCAGCATCGACTCGGCGCCGAGGTCGACGCGGACGCCCTCGATCTCGCCGGGGAGCAGCTTGCCGCCGAGCCGGTCGGAGGCCTCGATGACGGTCACGCGTGCTCCGGTGTCGAGCAATCGGTGGGCGGCGGCCAGTCCGGCGATCCCGCCACCGATGACCACCACATGACCCGTACGTGTGTCCGTTTCGCGCATGCGTCCACTCTACGAGGCGGCCGCTTCGAGTCGGGCGAGTCCCGACCGTGACCCCATCGGGACCGGTCGGCAACCATCGTTCCGGCCCTCCCGGGCGTCAAAGGAGCATCAGTCACCACGACTCGGGGGGTACGTCGAGATGCTCGCGTCCAGCACGTCAAGGCACCGCACCGTCCAGACACTCTCGGCCGTCCTGCTCGCGGCCGCCCTCGCGCTCACGGGGTGCAGCGCGGCAGGGGGCGACAGCGGCAGCAACGACAAGGCGGCCGGCCTGCGGGCGGACGAGGGAGCGGACGAGGGAGCGGGCGGGGGCGGCGCGGCGGACAAGTCCGGCCGGAAGAAGCCGCCCAAGCTCAACGGCACCCACATCATCCGCACCGCGACCCTGACCGTCCGCGTCAAGGACGTGCCGAAGGCCCTGGACGAGGCGCGCGCGGCGGCCACCGACGCGGGCGGTGTCGTCGGCGACGAGACCACGGACCGCGACGACCGCGGCCACGAGCGCTCCCGCATCGTGCTGCGTGTCCCGCAGGACCAGTACCAGGAGGTCCTCACGTCCCTGGAGGGAACGGGCAAGCTGATCGAGCGCAAGGCCAAGGCGCAGGACGTCACCGATCAGGTCGTCGACGTCGACAGCCGCATCAAGTCGCAGCGGGCGAGCGTGGCCCGCGTGCGGGAGCTGATGGACAAGGCGACGAAGCTGAGCGATGTCGTCACCCTGGAGGGCGAGTTGAGCAGCCGTCAGTCCGAACTGGAGGCGCTGCTCGCACAGCAGTCCTCGCTCAAGGACCGTACGAGCATGTCCACGATCACGCTCTCGCTCAGCGAGACGGCCGTGAAGAAGGCGGACGCGGACGATGACGACCCGACGTTCGTGGACGCCCTGTCCGGCGGCTGGAGCGCCTTCGTGACGATGCTGCGGTGGGTGGCGGTCGCCCTCGGCGCGGTCCTGCCGTTCGTGGCGGTGGCGGCGCTCCTGGCCCTGCTGTGGCAGCGCGTGGTGCGGCCCCGCCGGTCACAGCGCCCGCAGCGGCCCGCTGTGGCGACGGCCCCCGCGGCTGCGGCGACACCGGCGCGCGAGGGCGAGGACGACTAGGGCCCTTCAACTGCCGCCGCGTCGTAGCGTGTCCGTATGAGGATCGCGAAGGAACGACTGGTGATCATCGGGGGCGACGCGGCGGGTATGTCGGCCGCGTCGCAGGCACGCAGGCTCAAGGGGCCCGACGAGCTGGAGATCGTCGCGTTCGAACGCGGCCACTTCACCTCCTACTCGGCCTGCGGCATCCCCTACTGGGTCGGCGGCGACGTCCCTTCGCGGGACGAGCTGATCGCGCGTACGCCCGAGGAGCACCGGGCCCGCGACATCGACCTGCGGATGCGGACGGAGGTCACGGAGATCGACCCCGGGGTCCGCCGGGTCCGCACCCGGGACCTGGAGTCCGGCGCGGAGGCCTGGACGTCGTACGACAAGCTCGTGATCGGCACCGGAGCCCGTCCGGTCCGCCCTTCCCTGCCCGGCATCGACGCCCCCGGCGTGCACGGGGTGCAGACCCTGGACGACGGCCAGGCGCTCCTGGACACGCTGGCCCGTACGCCGGGCCGCAGGGCGGTCGTCATCGGCGCGGGCTACATCGGCGTCGAGATGGCCGAGGCCCTGATCCAGCGCCGCTACGAGGTCACGGTCGTCAACCGCGGCAGGGAGCCGATGTCGACGCTCGACCCGGACATGGGCCGCCTCGTCCATGACGCGATGTCCGGCATGGGCATCGAGATGGTGAACGACGCCGAGGTCACCAAGATCCTCACCGGTGACGACGGCCGGGTCAGGGCGGTGGCCACCGAGGACGCGGAGTATCCGGCGGACGTGGTGGTGCTCGGCATCGGTGTGCGCCCTGAGACGGAACTCGCGAAGGCGGCGGGCCTGCCCGTCGGCGAGCACGGCGGGCTGCTCACGGACATGGCGATGCGGGTGCGCGGTCACGACGACATCTGGGCGGGCGGCGACTGCGTCGAGGTCCTGGACCTGGTCTCGGGCCGCGAGCGGCACATCGCGCTCGGCACCCACGCCAACAAGCACGGCCAGGTCATCGGCTCGAACGTGGGCGGGAGTTACGCGACCTTCCCCGGTGTCGTCGGCACGGCCGTCAGCAAGGTCTGCGACCTGGAGATCGCCCGCACGGGTCTGCGCGAGAAGGACGCGCGGGCGTCCGGTCTGCAGTACGTGTCGGTGACCATCGAGTCGACGAGCCGCGCGGGCTACTACCCCGGCGCGGCCGTGATGACCGTGAAGATGCTCGCCGAGCGCCTCACGGGACGGCTGCTCGGCGTCCAGATCGTCGGCCGCGAGGGCGCGGGCAAGCGCGTCGACATCGCGGCGGTCGCCCTGACGGCCCGGATGACGGTGGACCAGATGACCGCGCTCGACCTCGGCTACGCGCCGCCGTTCTCACCGGTGTGGGACCCGGTCCTGGTAGCGGCGCGCAAGGCGGTCGCGGCGGTGCGGTCGGCGCGCTAGGCCTCTGGAGGGGGCGTCTTCCACCGCGGAATCCACCGTGAATTCCACCGCGGACGCGTCCCCTCCCCCGTCTCACCCGTCACATTCAGGCGAGATTTTCAGCCAACTACGAACCGACCCCCGTACCGGCTCCGTACCGTCTTCGTCAGCGCGCGGTCCGCGTGTGGACGTGCTCCACGAGCCGCGTCAGCGCCTCCGGGTCCGTGGTCGGCAGGACGCCGTGGCCGAGGTTGAAGATGTGCCCCTCAAGACCGGACGCGGCGGCCAGCACCTCGTCCGTCTTGGCCTCGATCGCCTCCCGCGTGGAGAAGAGGACCGCCGGGTCGAGGTTGCCCTGCAGCGCCTTGCCGGGACCGACCCTGCGGACCGCCTCGTCCATCGGCACGCGCCAGTCGACGCCCACCACGTCGGCGCCCGCATCGCCCATCAGACCGAGCAGTTCGCCCGTACCGACACCGAAGTGGATACGCGGCACTCCGTACGAGGCCACCGCGTCGAACACCTTCTTCGAGGCGGGCATCACGGAGCGCGTGTAGTCGGCGGGAGCCAGCGCGCCCACCCACGAGTCGAAGAGCTGCACGGCGCTCGCACCCGCCTCGATCTGCACCTTGAGGAAGGCGCCGGTGATCTCCGCAAGGCGGTCGAGCAGGTCGGCCCAGAGCTCCGGGTCGCCGTACATGAGCGCCTTGGTGTGCTCGTGATTACGGCTCGGGCCGCCCTCGACCAGGTAACTCGCGAGAGTGAAAGGCGCACCGGCGAATCCGATGAGCGGGGTCGACCCCAGCTCGGCCGTCAGCATGCCCATCGCCTCGGTCACGAAGCTCACGTCGTCCGGCGTCAGATCCCGCAGCTGGGCGAGGTCGGCGCGCGAGCGGATGGGGTTGGCGACGACCGGGCCGATGCCCGGCTTGATGTCGAGGTCGATACCGATGGCCTTGAGGGGGACGACGATGTCGCTGAAGTAGATCGCGGCGTCGACCTTGTGGCGGCGCACAGGCTGCAGCGTGATCTCCGTGACCAGCTCGGGCATCATGCAGGACTCCAGCATGGCCGTGCCCTCGCGCACCTTTCGGTACTCGGGAAGTGAGCGCCCCGCCTGGCGCATGAACCAGACCGGCGTGTGCGGCACGGGTTCACGCCTGCAGGCCTTCATGAAGGCGGAGTCGTACGTCGCTGCGTTCTGCTGGCCCTCGGGGCTGTTTTTGGCACTCACGCGGAAAGTCTCGCACGGGCCGCATGACCCCCTCCCCGAGGGACACCCTGCCTTGACCGGGGACCCTCGCAAGGGTGTCCCTCCCTGCACGAAGCCACCGTTCCCCTTAACCTTCCCCGCATGGCTGCGGCTCAAGGACAACGGTCGGACGGCGCTGGCGAGATGGAAAGTACGGAGGGGAAGGTGGCGGAATCGGCTCCGTTGCCCTTCCGCGCGGCGGTCGAGGCGCTGCGCGGGGCACGGCTTCGGCCTGAGATCGAGATCGACCCGACGCGGCCGCCACAGCGCCTCGCCCCACACGCGTACGCCCTGGAGGCGGCGGTGGTCGAGGGCGACGAGGACCTCGCGGACGGGCGTCTCGTCCTGCTGCACGATCCGGCGGGACACGACGCCTGGCAGGGCACCTTCCGCCTCGTCACGCTCGTGCGGGCGGAGTTGGAGGCGGAGATGGCGGCGGATCCGCTGCTTCCGGAGGTCTGCTGGTCCTGGCTGACGGGTGCGCTGCAGGGGCGCGGCCTGGCCTGCGAGGAGCCGAGCGGCACCGTCACGCGTGCGAGCTCGCACTACTTCGGCGGGCTCTCCGAGCGGGCGCCCGCGTCGCAGATCGAGATCCGGGCGTCGTGGACACCGCGCGAGGGGATCGGCGGGGTGCCGGACACTGCGGCGCATCTCGCGGCCTGGTGCGATCTGCTCTGCCAGGTGGCGGGCCTTCCGCCGACGAACCAGGGCCACGGCGGCGGCGACGGGTCCGTGGTGTCGCTGCCGCAGCGGCGGGGGCCGCAGACGCCGTGACCGACGGCGGGGCGAACCCGGACGTGGCCGGATGGGACCGGATGGAACCGGACAGAACTGAACGTGGCCGGATGCGGTTGGGCTGAACGGTCACGCGGATGAGCGATTCTGAACGACTGCGATTCGGGTTGATCTTCGGATGATCGATCATGTGTCCGAATGGTCCGAATTGTTACTCACCAAATCGTGATCATTCTCTAAAGGCGGGCGGGTTTGATGCCGAAGAGGTTGGTGACCTTGAAAGCACGGTTCGTCCCGGCTTCATCCCCGAGCCGGTTCAGTCCCGCACCCCAGGAGGCCTGGTGTCCGTTCTCCTCGAGCAGCCTGCAAGCCTGGTCGCCTACCGCCCGAACAAGCCGACCGCCATGGTCGTCGTGGCCGACCCGCGCGTACGCTCCACCGTCACCCGCCACCTGTGGGCCCTCGGTGTTCGCGACGTGATCGAGGCCTCGTCGATCGCGGAGGCTCGTCCCCGCATCGGCAACCCCCGTGACATCTGCGTCGCAGACGTCCACCTCCCCGACGGCTCCGGCCTGACGCTCCTCTCAGAAACCCGCGCGGCGGGCTGGCCGAACGGCCTCGCCCTCTCCGCAGCCGATGACATCGGTGCCGTACGCAACGCCCTCGCGGGCGGCGTCAAGGGCTACGTAGTCACCGGCACCCGTAACAATGTCGGTCTCCCCACCCGTCCCGGCGCCGCGCCCATCGGCTCGGCCGCCGCCCGAATGCACCGCCGCCCGCCGGGCTCCCCGAGCCACCCCGGTGGCTACCGCGAGCTGTCCGGCCGCGAGGTGGAGGTTCTCCGCCTCGTCGCGGAGGGCCAGTCGAACAAGGCCATCGGCGTCTCGATGGGGCTCTCGGCACTGACCGTGAAGAGCCACCTCGCCCGGATCGCACGCAAGCTCGGCACGGGTGACCGGGCCGGGATGGTAGCGGTGGCCCTGCGCACCGGAATCATCCACTGACTGATTTACACCCCTCGCACGCCCGTCGACGGAACGTTCCGTCGACGGGCGCTGTACATACACAGATACCCTTGACAGGTGACCGACGCCCAAGAGACCGCAGCAGACAATTCACTGCGAACCACCGGAGGCGGCCCTCCGGACGACGTCGAAACGGCGCCGATCCCTTTGCTCGAGCCGCGTGATGGAATTCCTCCGGTGGTCGCCGACGAAACTTCGCTGGCCGAAGTGATCGCCGCATTCGCGGCAGGCAGTGGCCCCGTGGCCGTGGACGCCGAACGTGCGTCCGGCTATCGGTACGGCCAGCGTGCCTACCTCGTGCAGCTGCGCCGTGAAGGCGCGGGCAGCACCCTCATCGACCCCGTCGCCTGCCCCGACCTGTCGGGGCTCGGCGAGGCGATCTCCGGCGCGGAGTGGGTGCTGCACGCCGCCACGCAGGATCTGCCCTGCCTCCGCGAAATAGGCATGATCCCCACCAGCATCTTCGACACGGAACTGGCGGGGCGCCTCGCCGGTTTCCCCCGGGTCGGCCTCGGCGCGATGGTCGAGGGCGTACTCGGCTTCGTCCTGGAGAAGGGCCACTCGGCGGTCGACTGGTCGACGCGGCCGCTGCCCGACCCCTGGCTTCGCTACGCGGCGCTCGACGTCGAGCTGCTCGTGGACCTGCGGGACGCGCTTGAGAAGGAGCTCGACCGGCAGGGCAAGCTGGAGTGGGCCCGCGAGGAGTTCGACGCGATCTCCTCCGCGCCGCCCGCGCCGCCGCGCAAGGATCCCTGGCGGCGTACGTCCGGCATGCACAAGGTGCGGCGGCGTCGTCAGATGGCCGTCGTACGTGAGCTGTGGACCGCCCGCGACGCGGTGGCCCAGCGGCGTGACGTGTCGCCGGGCAAGGTGCTCAGCGACGGCGCGATCGTGGAGGCGGCGCTGGGTCTTCCGCCCAACGTGCACGCGCTCTCCGCCCTCACCGGCTTCGGGCATCGCATGGGCCGCCGTCAGCTGGAGCAGTGGCAGGCCGCGGTGGACCGGGCCAAGGCCCTGCCCGACTCCGAGCTTCCGCAGCCGGGACAGACCGTCTCCGGGCCTCCGCCGCCCCGGTCCTGGGCGGACCGCGACCCGGCTGCCGCGGCGCGGCTCTCCGCGGCGCGGGCGGGTGTCTCGGCGCTGGCCGAGGAGTTGAACATGCCGCAGGAGAACTTGATCACTCCGGACACGGTGCGCCGGGTCTGCTGGGAGCCTCCGGCTCAGGTTGACCCCGAGTCTGTCTCCGCCGCGTTGGCCGCGCACGGGGCGCGGCGCTGGCAGATCACCCAGGTCACCCCGGCCCTGGTAACGGCCCTCACCACCGACTGACCCGCCGCTTCGCGGCGGGATGTCTCCCACCCACCCACCCGTTTACCCCGCATGACGGGGTGAGGGGGTGGGTGGGTGGTTCGCGTGACGGTGCGATCGGCGGGGCACGCCCCTACGGCCCCTGCCGAATTCGGGGCAATCGGGCGGGCGGGCGGGAAACACCCGTCGCGAAGCGACGGAACAGGAACCGCCCCACCGAGCAGCGGAGACGTGATGCCGGGCCATCGGGCGGCTGGGTGGGAGACATCCGTCGCGAAGCGGCGGGACAGGAACCACCCCCACCGGACGACAGAGACACACCCACGCACACCCGACGCGGCTCCCGGGGAGACGCCGGGCAATCGGGCGGGTGGGTGGGAGACATCCGTCGCGGAGCGACGGGACAGGGGCCGCCCCCACCGGCCAGCGGTGACACGCCCACGCGCGCCCGACGCGGCTCCCGGCAAGCGGGGGGGAGAGCCGGCGCGGAGCGGCGGGACAGGGCGGTCGGCCCACGCCACACGCGAGTGTGACCTTCGACTCCCCGAGGCAGTCCGCGCCACCCCTTGGCCGCGTAGTTACCGGCAAGTAGCATGGACGAGGAAAAGCGCCGCCAGGCGCCCCGCACCCTGGAGGAGAGCCATCGTGCCTCGTACCGTCAGGGACGTCGTCTTCGTTGATGGCGTCCGCACCCCGTTCGGCAAGGCGGGCCCGAAGGGCATCTACCACGAGACCCGTGCGGATGACCTGATCGTCAAGGCCATCCGGGAGCTGCTCCGCCGCAACCCGGCCCTCGACCCCGCCAAGATCGACGAGGTCGCCATCGCCGCGACCACGCAGATCGGCGACCAGGGCCTGACGCTGGGCCGCACCGCCGGGATCCTGGCGGGCCTGCCCCAGTCCGTGCCCGGCTACTCCATCGACCGCATGTGTGCGGGCGCGCTGACCGCCGTGACGGCGACCGCGGGCTCCATCGCGTTCGGTGCGTACGACGCCGTCATCGCCGGTGGCGTCGAGCACATGGGCCGCCACCCCATGGGCGAGGGCGTCGACCCGAACCCGCGGTTCGTGAGCGAGAAGCTCGTCGACGAGTCCGCCCTCTTCATGGGCATGACCGCCGAGAACCTGCACGACCGCTACCCGAGCATCACCAAGCAGCGCGCCGACGAGTACGCCGTGCGCTCGCAGGAGAAGGCCGCCAAGGCCTACGCCAACGGCAAGATCCAGCAGGACCTCGTGCCCGTCTCCGTACGGCGGACGAACGAGGAAGCGGGCGAGACCGGTTGGGGTCTGGCGACCGCCGACGAGCCGATGCGTCCCGGCACGACCCTGGAGAGCCTCTCCACGCTCAAGACGCCGTTCCGTACGCACGGCCGCGTCACCGCGGGCAACGCGGCGGGCCTCAACGACGGCGCCACGGCGTCGATCATCGCCTCCGAGGACTTCGCCCGCGAGCACGACCTGCCGGTCAAGATGCGGCTCGTCTCGTACTCGTTCGCGGGTGTCGAGCCCGAGGTCATGGGCTACGGCCCGATCCCGGCCACGGAGAAGGCGCTCGCCCAGGCGGGCCTGTCCATCTCCGACATCGGTCTCTTCGAGGTCAACGAGGCCTTCGCCGTGCAGGTGCTCGCCTTCCTTGAGTACTACGGCATCGCGGACGACGACACGCGCGTGAACCAGTACGGCGGCGCCATCGCGTACGGCCACCCCCTCGCCTCCTCCGGCGTGCGTCTGATGACGCAGCTGGCGCGGCAGTTCGAGGAGCAGCCGGACGTCCGCTACGGCCTGACGACGATGTGCGTCGGCTTCGGCATGGGCGCCACCGTCATCTGGGAGAACCCGAACCACAAGGACGCCGGAGGCGACAAGTGAGCAGCTCCACCAGCTCCACCACCGAGCTTCTGAAGGGTGCGGCCGAGCTGTTCCCGGACGAGGTCGTCACGCAGGCGCACGTGCGCCACCTCGACCTGCCCGCGGGCGCGGGCCGCTTCGCGCTCATCACGCTCGACAACGGCTTCGACCACACCAAGCCGACCACCTTCGGTCCGGGCTCGCTCGCGAACCTGAACACCGCCATCGACCAGGTGGAGAAGGAGGCGGCCGAGGGCACGATCGTCGGTGTCGGTGTCACCGGCAAGCCGTTCATCTTCGCCGTCGGCGCCGACCTCAAGGGCGTCGAGATCCTCAAGCACCACGAGGACGCGCTCGCCATCGGCAAGGGCGGCCACGAGGTCTTCAAGCGGCTCTCCGGGCTCGCGGTGCCGACGTTCGCGTACTACAACGGCGCTGCCATGGGCGGCGGTGTCGAGGTCGGTCTGCACTGCTCGTACCGCACCGTCTCCAAGGCGCTTCCGGCCTTCTCGCTGCCCGAGGTCTTCCTCGGTCTCGTACCGGGCTGGGGCGGCTGCGCGCTGCTTCCGAACCTGATCGGCGCCGACAAGGCCGTCTCGGTCATCATCGAGAACTCGCTGAACCAGAACCGACAGCTCAAGGGCAAGCAGGTCTTCGAGCTCGGCATCGCCGACGCGCTCTTCGAGGGCGCCGACTTCCTGGAGCAGTCGCTGATCTGGACGGCCTCCGTCCTCAACGGCTCGCTCACGGTGGACCGCCCCGAGATCGACCGCGGCGAGGCCTGGGACGCCGCTGTCGCGCGCGGCCGTGGCATCGCGGACTCCAAGGTGCACGGCGCGGCCCCGGCCGCCTACCGCGCCCTTGAGATCATCGCGGCCGCAAAGGACGGCGACCTGCAGCAGGGCTTCGACGCCGAGGACAAGGCGCTCGCCGACCTCATCATGGGCGGCGAACTGCGCAGCGGCATCTACGCGTTCAACCTCGTCCAGAAGCGCGCCAAGCGCCCGGCGGGCGCCCCGGACAAGAACCTGGCGCGCCCGGTCACCAAGGTCGGCGTCGTCGGCGCCGGTCTGATGGCCTCGCAGCTCGCGCTGCTCTTCCTGCGCCGCCTCGAGGTACCGGTCGTCCTGACCGACATCGACCAGGCGCGCGTAGACAAGGGCGTCGGCTACGTCCACGAGGAGATCGACAAGCTCCTCCTCAAGGGCCGCGTCAACCAGGACAAGGCGAACCGCCTCAAGGGCCTGGTCTCCGGTGTCCTGGACAAGGCCGAGGGCTTCTCCGACGCCGACTTCATCATCGAGGCCGTCTTCGAGGAGATCGGCGTCAAGCAGCAGGTGTTCGCGGAGGTCGAGGCCGTCGCCCCGGCGCACGCGATCCTCGCGACCAACACCTCCTCGCTCTCGGTCTCCGAGATGGCGTCGAAGCTGAAGCACCCCGAGCGGGTCGTCGGCTTCCACTTCTTCAACCCCGTCGCGATCCTGCCGCTCCTGGAGATCGTGCGCGGCGAGCAGACGGACGACGCCTCGCTTGCCACGGCCTTCGGTGTCGCCAAGAAGCTGAAGAAGACCGCGGTCCTGGTGAAGGACGCCCCGGCGTTCGTCGTGAACCGCATCCTCACCCGCTTCATGGGCGAGATCCAGAACGTCATCGACGAGGGCACCCCGGTCGAGGTCTCCGAGAAGGCCATCGAGCCGCTCGGTCTGCCGATGTCGCCGCTGGTGCTCCTGGAGCTGGTCGGTCCCGCCATCGGTCTGCACGTCTCCGAGACGCTCAACCGCGCCTTCCCCGAGCGCTTCACGGTCTCCCCGAACCTCGCGGCGGTCGTCAAGGCCGGCAAGCGCGGCTTCTACGTCTACGACTCCGGCAAGCCGGAGCTCGACCCCGAGGTCGCCGCGCTCCTCAAGCAGGGCGATGTCGTCCTGACCGAGGAGCAGGTCCGCGACCGCGTGCTCGACGCCGTGGCGCAGGAGATCGGGCTCATGCTCGACGAGGGTGTCGTCGCCGAGGCCCAGGACATCGACCTGTGCCTGATCACCGGTGCGGGCTGGCCCTTCCACCTGGGCGGCATCACGCCGTACCTGGACCGTGAGGGCGTCAGCGAGCGGGTCAACGCCAAGCGGTTCCTCGCGCAGGGCGTGGCGAGCGTCCCGGCGTAACTCTCCGCCTCGACACGTCAACACGGCTGGGCCGTACGGGATTCGCTCCCGTACGGCCCAGCCGTCGTTTCCGGACCGGAAGAGCCCGAGGCGTCAGAGCGTGGTCCACGCCTCCAGGGCGAGCCCCTTCTCCGCCTTCTGGCGGGCGAGGCGCAGCGTCCCGTCGGCGCCGACCGCCGCGATGACCACGCGGCCGTGCGCGTCGAGGGCCAACGCGGGGGCACCGAGGCACGGTTCGCCGGTCTCGGCCCACCACAGTCCTGCGTCCTCGTCCTCGGTGGGGAACGCGGCGATCGCCGGGCGCCCGGTGCTCGTGCGGTGCGCGAGGACCGTGCAGTCGTGGCCGTCTATGGTCGTCCGCACGGCCGCGGTGGGCCCGGTGCCGGGGGCGCCGCCGAGCGGGACCGCGGGGCCGCCGTCCGCGGGGCGGTGGGCCAGGACACCGCTGCCGAGGACGTCGGCGGCGTAGTACGTGAGGCGGTCGGGGGCGGTCTCCAGGGCCGTGCCGGAGCCGGGGGCCGGGGCGAGCGGCACGTCGTCCGTGCGCAGCAGTTCACCGCCCCGCTCCTCCTGGGCCCAGCGCAGGGTCGCGTCGGCGCCGGGCGCGAGGACCTCCACGCGGCCCGCGGACGTGGCGAGGGCGACGATGCCGTCCAGGGCCTTGCGGACCTTGAAGTCCTTCCAGCCCTCCCACTTGCCGCCCTTGCCCTCGCGGCGCATCCGGACGCTGTTCACCGCGTCCCGCACGAAGACGTGGACCGTGCCCGCGGCGTCCACCGCGGCGGCGGGAGCACCGAGGTGCGGCGCGCGCTCGACGAGCTTGGTGTGCGGGTTGCCGAGGGATCGCCAGTCCATGAGGGGTCGCCCCGACTGGTACTGGACCGAGTGCACGATGTCGACGGCCGTCTTTCCCTCGCCGTCGCTCCTCTCCCTGCGGCCGAGGAAGTGCACGTACCCGTCGGCTCCCTGCGCCAGGGTGAGGTAGGTCAGGTCGGGCACCTCGAAGAATTCCGGTCCCGTCCAGTCGGGGCCGCCGGGCGTGCTCTCCGTCCAGCGCAGCAGTCCGCCTTCGGTACGGGTGTACGCGGTGAGGCGGCCGTCCCGTCCGCGCAGCAGCCAGCGGGCACTCTCAAGGACACCGGTGCTCACGGTTCTCGACCCCGACGACATGACTCGGCGGCACCCCTTCCACGTTCCTGTCCCCGTCCACGTACGCACAACGTTCTACTCGTTAGTTTACGTTTGCCGTATGAGAACTCTCGTCGTGGTCGATGCCGCGAACGTCGTCGGGTCCGTCCCCGACGGCTGGTGGCGCGATCGCCGCGGTGCCGCGGAGCGACTGCGGGACGGGCTCGTCGGGTACGCGGAAGAGGGCCTGCCGGAACACCCGGGGCCGCTGGAGATCGTCCTCGTCGTCGAGGGCGCGGCGCGGGGCGTGGATTCGGTGCCGGGTGTACGGGTCGAGAGCGCGCCGGGCAGCGGCGACGACCGTATCGCGGAGCTGGCCGCAGAGGCCGAGGGGCACCCCTGTCTCGTCATCACGGCGGACCGTGAACTGCGCGGCAGAGTGGCCGAGTCGGGGGCCCGGTGCGCGGGCCCCCGTACGGTTCGTCCCTAGGGCTGCTCTAGAGCCTCTTCGCGCTCCGCAGGGTGGAGGCGTAGTAGCCGTTGCCGTCGAGGCGCGATGTGCCGCCCTTGTCGCCGATCGTCGGGCCGTTGACCTCTTCGCGGCTCGAGATGAAGAGCTTGTGGCCGTCGGCGTCGTGGCCGAGGAAGATCCCCACGTGGTCGAGGCGCTGCTTGGTGCGGGCGTCCAGCTTGAAGAAGACCAGGTCACCGGGTTGGACGACGTCGATGGACTTGGGACGGTCCGCCGAGCCGATGCCCTTGAGCTTGATGACGTCCGTGCCGGCCTTGCCGCGCGCCATGCCGTTGGCGGTGCGGGGCAGGCCGTCGCCCGCCTGGTCGTTGGCCATCAGGGGGTAGCGGGCGCGGTAGCCGAAGACTGTGCGGATGAACCCGGAGCAGTCCATGGAGCGGGCCCGTATCTTCTCCGGCTGGATGGTGGTGCCGTTGCGGAACGTGTACGGGATGCCGAGGTAGTCGAAGAAGTCCGACTGTTCGAGACGCAGGTCGTTGCCCGCGCTGCCGTCGGGGTTGATCGGGCCGAAGTTGGCGTCGCCCGCGTAGGAGATGCCCTCGTCGTCCTTCTTGACCGGAGCGCCCTCCACGTACTGGAACGCCATCGCGAAGATGTCGTCCTCCTCGCTGCCGGAGAACTCCTTGTACCAGTCCTTGAACCACTTCTCCTTCTCGGCGCCCTCACGCCAGTTCTCCGGCATGAGGCGCACCCAGTCGTTCGTCACGACGCGGGACTTGGTGTTCGCGGGCTCGGTGAAGGTGCGGCTCGGTCCGGTCAGCGTCGCGCTGCGGGCGCCGTCCGTGAAGGTGGCGATGACCTTGCCGCTCTCGGTTCGCAGGACGGAGCGGTCGGGGTTCTTGAGGCGCTCCCACTTCTGCTTCCCGCTCCCCGGCTGCCCGTTGCTGTTCTGCAGGCCGCCGGGGGTGTCGGTGACGGCCTGCACCTTGGGCGCTTTGGCTTCTTCGTCCTTGCGCAGTTCCACGGTCAGGTACGCGCTGCCCGCGAGGAGGGCGAGCACGGTCGCCGCGTGCAGGACGGGACGTTTCTTCTTGGGCGGCATGAATGACTCCTGGGAATCAGGCGGACGGCATGAAGCCGAGGAGGATCCCGGCGGTGAGGACGACGTAGGCCATGAGCGTCACCGAGCCCGTGGCGAGCAGGGTGGGGCCCTTGGGCTGGCGTACCAGCTGATAGGCGATCAGGCCGGGGACGATGAAGCCGAGGGTCTGGTTCGCGTACATGAGCGGGAACTCGATCGAGAGCACGATCATCACGGTCGCCTGGAGCGTGACGCCGAGCAGCACGACGGCGGCGAAGAGCCGCTTGCCGTAAAGGATCACGAACTTCTGCATGAGCAGGGTGCCGACGTAGGTCAGCACGGTCACGCCGAGCACCATGGCCGCGCGCTGCAGGTCCTCGACGAGGGTCAGGGCCAGCCAGCCGGGGGTGATCATGCCGCCGGGCGAGAGGTTGGTCGTCAGGTAGCAGACCAGGGAGAAGAGCAGCCCGAGCGCGATACCGACCGCGGCGATCTCGGGGGTGAGGACGGAGGGAATCAACGGGGCTCTCCTGGACTGTGCCACTGCTGGTTGTCGTCTTGGGCGGGCGGTACGGGCGGCACCCGCGGCTCGAACATGCCGCGGGGCGCGGGGGTGTTGGGAGGCGGCTCCTGGCGCGCGTACTGCTCGTGCGGCGCGTAGGCCTCGTACTGCTGGTCCGGGGTGCGCTGCACGGGAACGTGGACCTGCGGGGCCTGAGCCTGCGGAACCTGGGTCTGCGGGAGCTGGACCTGCGGGAGCTGGGCCGTGGAGTACCGCGACTCGTACGCCTCCGGATAGTGCTGGTACGGGTCGACGTGCGGCTCGTAGAACGGGGCGGGCTCCTCGGGGGCGGCCTCCTCGCTCTCGTCCGGCGGCAGTTCCGCGAGGCGCTCCAGGAGCAGCTCGCCCTGACCGTGGATGTTGCCGATCGCCACGAGCGAGGAGTCGGCGCCGAGCTGCGCGAGCATCTCGGCCATGAACTCCTCGGGGTCGCGCCGGTCGCCGCCGAGGTCCACCGCGCGCCCGCGCCACTCGGCGGGGATCGCGTCGATGGCGGACTTGGCGGGGTGGCCGATGACGAAGACCTTCTCCGGCTGGAGCTCGGGGATGATCTCGCCCATCTGGCCGTTGCGCTCGACGCGGTCGGGACGGCAGTTGATGACCACGTGCAGCGGGCGGTGGATGGCGCCGAGGTCGAGCAGCTGATTGATGTTCATCAGCGTCGACTCGGGGTCGTTCGCCGCGAAGACGTTGGCGAAGCGCACCTTCTTGCCGTCCTCGGTGGCGTACCGCTCGACCGAGAGGACACCGGGGTCCGGCGGGGCGTCGTACATGCCCTGGAGTGCGACCTCGCGGCCGACGCCGAGGAGTTCGGCGACCTTCAGGGCGATCGCCACGTTCTCCTTGAAGGTGAACCAGCTGAAGCCGCGCAGCTCGTCGTCGCTCACCGTCTCGGGGTCGGCGTAGATCAGCTCGCAGTTCCGCGCGTCCGCCTCTTCCTTGAGGATGTCGAAACGATCCTGCTCGGCGGTGACGCAGATCCCGCCCTCCGGCATGGAGCGCGAGAGGGAGCGCGCCACGTCGTCGAGGGTCGGGCCCATCTCGGCGAGGTGGTCCTCACGGACGTTGCAGAGCACGCCGATCGTGGAGCGGATCAGCTTGGACTGGTTGATCTCCTGGAGCGCGGGCATGACCGCCATGCACTCGATGACCAGGGCGTCCGGGTTGTACGCGGCGGCACGGCGCACGATGCCGATCTGCTCGACGACATTGGCGATGCCGAACTTGCGGTAGACGGGCTCCTCGGTGGCGTCCGGGTGGATGAACCGGGCCGCGGTACCGGTGGTCTTGGCGACCGTGTTGAGCCCGCCGCCCCGCAGGGCGCCCGCGCAGAGGCGGGTGATGGAGGACTTGCCGCGGATCCCGTTGACGAGGACCCGCGACGGAATGTGCTCCAGGTTGGTGAAGTGCCGCCGCTGTTCGACGACTCCGGCCACCAACAGGATGGCGCCGCACACCACGAGCACGGTGTAGAGGAAGAGCACGGGGTTCAGTTCCTTCCGGCGAGGCCGGCCGTGACGCCGTCCCGCTTGCGCTGTGTGCCCGTCGGCAGCTGCTGCCGCAGGAGTTCCAGGCTGCGGGTGACGGCGCCGACCTCGTCGTGATGGCGCGGGTAGAGGACGGTGCGGCGGTCTCCGTCGGCGAGTGCCTCGGCCTGCTCCGCGAGGTGCCGCAGCGGCCGTACGACGACGATGTGCAGCCAGCCGAGACAGGCGGCCGCGGCGGTGATGCCGAGGAGACCGGCGAGGACGGTGCGGTTCTGCAGGCTGTACTCGGGGATGGCGAGGTTCGACGCGGGCTGCCAGCTGAGCACGGTCCAGCGCAGTGAACCGGCGGCGCCGCCGCCCGCGAAGGGCGCCGCGGCCGCGATCTCGATCCCGTCGCCACCACCGCGGTAGAGGACGCCGCTGGGGCGCGGACTGAGGCCCACCTTCTGCCCCGTGCCCTCCGCGAGCGCGTTGAGCCGGCCGTTGGGCAGGCTCTCGAACTCGCGGTAGCCGGTGTTGGCGCCGATCACCTTGCGCTTCTCGTCGACCACGCGGACCTCACCGAGGCCGGGGCGCTTGAGCAGCGAGTTGAGGAACTCGATGCGGAACTCGCCGACCACGGCGGCCCCTTCACGGCCCGGCACCTCGGCCGTACCGAAGATGACCGGCTCCTTGCCGCCCTCGTCGACGACCCGGATGGCCGCGTTCGACGGTCCCTTGCCTGACGGGCTGCGCGGGTCGTCGCCCGCCTTCGCCAGGACCTTGCCCTGCGCGTCGAGCACGTAGAGGGACTGATAGCGGGCGTGCTGGTTCAGGGTGCTGTCAAGGACCTTGGCCATGTCGGAGGGCTCGGTGCGGTCGCCCATGAGGGAGGCGACCGATGTGAGGTCGGCGTGGCCTTCGTTGAGGGCGCGGCGGACCCGGTCGGTGAGGGTGTCGGTGCGTTCGCGCTGGTCGTTGACCATCTGCTGGGGTACGACGACGGTGTCGCCCGCTCGGTTGAGCATCAGCATGAGCGGCGCGGACCACGCGAGCAGGAGCACCGCGCAGACCCCGAGCAGGGTGCGGCTGCCGAACCTGCGGCGGCTTGCGGGCTCCGGCTGCGTGTCGGCGGGAGCGCCGAGCAGCTGGCGGCGCAGTCGTTCGAGGGCGGCGCCGATGCGGGCGGCCTCGCCGCGGCGCGGTACGGAGACCGGCCGTTCGAGGTCGCCCCGGGTCAGCCTGCGGCCCTCGAGGAACAGCTGGATCAGCGGGCGTTGCACGGTCCGCAGGAGCAGGAAGACGGTGACTCCGCCGATGAGCAGCAGGGCGGCAGCGGCGAAAAGACCGAAGGCCGAACTGCTGGTGGCCGTCGGGTCCTCGGCGACGGGGACCATCGCGACGACGCTGAGGCCGAGCCGCGTTGCCACGGTGGCCTCGCCCGCCTCGGGCCCGGCGAGGCTCGCGTAGCCGCCGATGGCGCGCTCACCGAGGTAGCGCTCGCCGGTGAGGTGGCCGCTGACGCCGAGGAAGCCGCCGGAGCCGGGCTCCTTGGACTTGATCGGGTGCGCGCGGGTCTTCTTGGCGGCGGTCGCGGCGAAGGACTTGAGCTGCTTGTTGGACTGCTTGACCTCGTCGCGCTGCAGATCGGTGAGGACCTGCTCGGGCTCGGGGATGCCGTCGGTGCTCAGCACCTTGCCGTCCTGGCCGACGACGGCGATGGAGCGGAACTTGCCGAGGCTGATGCCGGGGAAGCGCAGGCTGCCCGAGGCGACGAGGAGCTGCTGCGGCTGTCCCTTCCAGGTGAGCAGGGCGAAGGAGAGGAGGCGCGTCTCGCCGTTCTCCAGGCGCACCATGCGCGGGGCGAGGCCGTCCTCGTCCGCGAGCTTGCCGCGGTCGATGGCGGTCAGCGGCAGGTTCTCACCGCGGGCGGCGAGGAGCTTGCCGGATGAGATCTCGACGACCGCGGTGCCCATCCACTTCTGGTAGACGCTGCCGATCTTGTCGAGCACGGCGTCGGCGGGCACCGGCTCGCCCGCGCTGAAGAGTTCGGCGGTCCGGGTCAGGTCGGTGACGGACTCGTCGACGGAGGCGCGCAGTGCGATGGCGCCGTCCTCGGCGAAGTGCTGCTGCGACGACTTGATCGCTTTGGGTACGGCTTCCTGGCCGGCGCGGCCGAGGGTCAGGGCGGTGATGCCCGCGAGGGCGAGGAGCAGAACCGACAGCACGGCGATGGGGGGACGTATGCCACCCAACAGAGACATGTCGGTTCGTCGGCGGACCTTGTGCCGCCGCTTCGAACGCGAAGCGGCCAAGGGAGGCTCCTCTCCTGGAGTGACGCGGGGACGTAGGTGACGCGGGAACGTATGAGCGCAGAGTGATGCGTTCCGGAGTGCTTGGACCTACGAGACACCCGAAGGGATGTACGAGATATGGGAAATGTGAGCTAGCTCGCGCTGATCGCTCGACATCCCTTACGTCAGGAGACGCACGTCCCCTCCGCCAGCCGATGCAGGCGGGCCCGAAGGGGTGTGCGCCCGCGTCAGCTGCCGGGCAGAGCCTCCAGCGGCTCGAGACCGTCCTTGCTCGCGCCCCGGTTCAGGAGCGTTCCCTGGGTGCGCTCGAAGGCGAGGCGGTAGCGGGAGCGTTGCTCCTCGCTGAGGTCGTCGCCGTCCCGGAGTGTGGCGGCCACGTCCAGGAGCCGGTGGTCCTGGACCGCGTCCTTGGGCAGGGCTCCCGCCTCGTCCGGGTCCGGCGGGATGTCCACGAACGTCGGTACGTACTTGGCGTCGACGTCCCACTTCCCGCCGCGCTCGACGAACTCGAACCAGCCGATGGCGCCCTCTTCGGTCAGCCCGTTCGGCACGTCGTGCCGGGCGACCTGGTTGCCGAGTCCGTACGCGATCCAGGTGCCGTCGACCTTCTCCATCGGCTGGACGACGTGCGCGTGGTGGCCGATGACGAGGTTGATGCCGGTCTCGCGCGCGATCCTGCGGCCGAGACTGAGCTGCGAGGAGCTGGCGTTGGGCTGGTTCTCACGCCCCCAGTGGACGCTGAGGATCACGACGTCGGCGCCCGCCGCGCGCGCCTTCTTCTCGGCGGCGGCGATCGCGTCGAACTTGGTCTGGTTCACGATCCACGGCTTGCCCTTGGGGACCTCGCGGCCGTTGAACCCGAAGGCGAAGGCTATCTGTGCGACCTTGACGCCCTTCACCTCGGTGATGAGCGGTTTGCCCGCTTCCGCCGCGCTGCGCGCCGACCCGGTGTGCTTCAGGCCCGCCTTGTCGAGCGTGTTCAGAGTGCGGGTGACTCCGGCGGGGCCGTGGTCGAGCGTGTGGTTGGACGCGGTCGAGCACTGGTCGTAGCCGACGTCCTTGACCGCCGTGGCGATCTGCGGCGGCACGAGGAAGTCGGGGTAGCTCTGGAAGGGGCCGCCCGGTTTGCCCACCACCGGCTCGAAGTGGCAGATGCCGAGGTCGGCCTTGCTGATGACGGGCTTGATCCCGGCCATCATCGGCCGGAAGTCGATGCCCTTCTCGCCCTTGCCCGTGGCCTTGGCGTCCTTGCGGGCCTGATCGGTCAGTTGCGGGTGGATCAGGATGTCGCCCGCGGCGGCGACGGTGAACGAGGGGCCGCCGTCGGCGGCGGGCTTGTCGTCGTCGCCGAAGGGGCCGCAGGCGGTGGCGGTGCCGGCGAGCAGGAACGCGGAGGCCGCACAGGTCACAAAATGCCTGCGGGAGGGACGTGTCATCACAGGGATATCTTTATACAACCATGGAGCACTCCCGCACCCGACTGATGACGATCGCAAAGAAGCTCGGGGTCGCCGCCGCTGTGACGGCGGTCGCGCTCAGCCTCGTACAGTGCGAATCGGCCCCCTCGGACACCTCGGACACCCCGGAGAAGGGCCACAAGCCCTCCGGCCGCCCCGGCCTGGAACGGCTGATCACCGACTACACCTCCGGCTTCCACGAGGACAGCGGATACCGCCACCCCACACGCGAGGACCGGCGCATTATGGCAGCGGGCGTCGCGCTGCTCCTCGACCACAAACGCACGGAGGCCGAACGCCGCCTGGCCGACGTGGACTTCGCGGTGCGCACGGTCGCCGATCCGGCGAGCGGCCGACGGTTCGCCGAGGTCGCCGACCGCTCCGAGGGCGGCTCGGCACCGCGCGGCTGGGGGCGCGTCTACATCGACCTCGAATCGCCCGTCCGCTGGTCGGTCCAGATCCCCCACCCCGTCGCCGACCGGAACACGGAACAACTCGGCGCGCAGCTCCTGAGCCGCTCCCCCGGTGGCGTACTGGTCGTCGCTGGCGCACATCGCAAAGCCGGGCGCGGTGACGCGGCGGATGTGGCGCACCGCAGGGACAGCGTCTTTCATGCGGTTTGCGCCGAACTCGTACGCCGGGGGCTTCCCGGCATTCAGCTGCACGGGATGGATGACGACTCCGCGCCGAAGCACGATGTCGTCGCCTCCACGGGCCGGGGCAGGGAGGCCGTCGCCGAGGGCCGCGACCTCGCGGACGCGCTGCGGGAACGGGGGTACGACGTCTGCCGGGCCTGGGCCAGATCCTGCCCGCTCGCGGGCCGCACCAATGTGCAGGGGCGTACGGCGGCGGCGCACGATGTGCCGTTCCTGCACGTCGAGTTCGGCGCCCGCATCCGCGAGGACCGCGACCGCTCACAGGAGACGGTCGAGGCACTGGCGGACGTCACACGCACCTGGCGACGCCGCGACTAGCCGCCCCGCACCGCACCCTCCCCCTCACCGCCCCGGCCCACCCGCGCGTACACCACTGCCCCCTCGACCCGCAGCACCGGCCGGTAGCCCTCCGCGAGGATCCGCCTCAGCGACGGCACCCGGTCCGGGCCGTACGGCTTGCCCCGGGAGTCATCGATCACCAGGGTCGGCGGGTGGCGGCGCAGCTCTTCGCGGAAGACGGGCCAGGTGCCGCCCACCGCGTACTTCTCCCCCACCTGGGGGCCGTTGCGGCCCCCGCTGTAGTTGGTGAGCAGCCCGGCCGTGAGGTAGCGGCTTGCGGGAGCACGGTCGGCGAGCCAGTACGTCTCCGGGTGTATCCCCCACACCAGCACCTTGTCCTTAGGTCCGGTGCGGGACTCGACCGCCTCCGCGAGCCGTGCCGCGTGCGCGAGGTCGGGGCGGGGCGCGAGGAAGCCCCAGGCCAGGAACACCGCGCACGAGCACCCCGTGGCGACGATCGCCCTGGCCGTCCGTTCACGCGGCAGGATCTGCAGCGCCGCCGTGCCCAAGAGGGCGAGCGGCGGCATGAGTTGCAGGTAGTAGTGGCCGAAGAAGTGGAAGCCGAGCAGTACGGCGGCCGCCGAGGACGCGAGCCACAGCCACAGCTCCGGCGCCCCTGTACGGGCGACGCGCAGGACGCGTACGACCGGCGGAACGATGCCCGCGCACGCCCCCGCGAGCACCAAGGCGTTCACCAACCCCCGCCCGAGCACATGGAGTTCGGAGCCCGTGAAGGAGGCGTACGCGCCCGAGCCCGTCACCGTCCAGAATACGAAGCCCGAAGGGGTCGTCAGGAGGGCCGCGGCGAGTACGGGGCCGCACAGGCCCGCCGCGATGCGCGCCACGCACCGCCGGGACGCCCCGTCCCGCCACAGCAGCCAGGCCACCGGCAGGAGCACCGCTCCCCCGGTCTGCTTGGCGAGCAGCGCGCACGCCACCGCCACTCCGGCGGCGCCCCATCTGCGGCGGTCCGCGCACCACATGGCGGCCGCCGTGCACGGCAGCATGAAGATCTCGAAGGTGGCCGCCTGGGCGTCCTGCGGGTTCAGGCCGATCGAGATCAGGAGGTACAGCACACCCGCCGTGCGGCCCGCGCCGTCCCCCCAGCGCCGCCGGGCCAGGGAGGCAAGGAGCACGGCCGTCAGGAGCTGCGCGGTGACGGCGAGCACCTTCAGCGGGAGGAGCGAGGAGTCGCCGAAGAGTGCGAAGGACCCCTCGTAGAGCCAGGGGACGAGGGGCGGCTTGCGGTCGACGACCGTCTCGTAGAGCTCGCCGCCGTGCGCCAATATCCGCGCCTGCACGGCGAGATAGCCCTCGTCCGGGCTCCACAGCGGCCACCGGAAGGAGGGCAGTCGCGTCACGCACGCCAGGGCGGCGAGCAGCGGGAGCAGGCGTGCCCAATAGGCGCCCCCGCTGCCGGGAACCTGCGCCCCGAGCGGACCCGGGCCCCGAAGGGTACGTACGGAGCGTAGCGATGCGGCGGGCGCGACGGGCATGCGATGCACGCTATCCGGCCCCGCAGTCCCTACCGGAACGGGACATACGGGGCCGGGCGTGAAGGAGTATGAAGGAGTACCGAAGAATGTCGACTACCGTGCGTCGTCAGCCTTCGCGTCGCGCTGGTGCAGACGGCTGTGCGAACGCCCGTACACGAAGTAGATCACTACGCCGATGACCATCCAGACGGCGAACCGCAGCCAGGTCTCGGCGGGCAGGTTCAGCATCAGCCACAGCGAGGCGAGCACCGAGAGGACGGGGATGAACGGCACCAGCGGGGTGCGGAAGGCGCGCGGCAGGTCGGGGCGCTGCTTGCGCAGCAGGACGACGCCGAGTGCGACCACCACGAAGGCGAACAGCGTCCCGATGTTGACCAGTTCGGCCAGCTCGTCGATGGAGGTGAAGCCCGCGACGATCGCGACGATTCCGCCGAGCAGGAGCGTCGAGCGGTAAGGAGTCCCGAACTTCGGGTGGACCTTGGAGAAGGTCTGCGGCAGCAGTCCGTCACGGCTCATCGCGAAGAAGACGCGGGCCTGGCCGAGCAGCAGGATCATGCAGACCGAGGTCAGGCCGACCGCCGCGCCGAAGCTGATCAGGCCCGCCCAGAAGGGGTGCCCGACGGCCTTGAAGGCGTCCGCGAGCGGCGCGTCCGTGGAGAGCTCGGTGTACTTCTGCATCCCTGTGACGACGACGGAGACGGCGACGTACAGGATCGTGCAGATGATGAGCGAGCCGAAGATGCCGCGCGGCACGTCACGCTGCGGGTTGCGCGTCTCCTCCGCCGCCGTGGCGACGACGTCGAAGCCGATGAACGCGAAGAAGACCACGGCCGCCGCGGTGAAGATGCCCATCACGCCGAAGTGCGAGGGCGTGAAGCCGAACATCAGCTGGACGAGGGGCGCGGCGATGCCGCTGCCGCCATCGGCGGGCTCGGACGGCGGGATGAACGGGTCGTAGTTGGAGCCGGTGATGAACAGGGCGCCGACGATGACGACCAGGAGCACCACCGTCACCTTGATGGCGACGATGACGTTCGTGACCCGCGAGGACAGCTTCATCCCGACGACCAGGATGGCGGTCAGGACGAGCACCAGGACGCAGGCGAGCAGGTCGAAGCCGAATTTCCCCTCGTGCGTGCCGCTCAGCGCCTGCGGCATGTGGAGTCCCGCGGTGTCGAGGAGCGAGCGCATATAGCCCGACCAGCCGACGGCGACCACCGCGCAGCCGAGCGCGAGCTCAAGGATGAGGTCCCAGCCGATGATCCAGGCGGGCAGCTCCCCCAGCGACGCGTAGGAGAAGGTGTACGCCGATCCCGCCACCGGCACCGTCGACGCGAACTCGGCGTAACAGAGGGCCGCGAGGCCGCAGACGAGTCCCGCGACGACGAAGGCGAGGGCGACCGATGGCCCCGCCGTCTCCTTGGCGATCTTTCCGGTCAGTACGAAGATGCCGGTGCCGATGATGACACCGACGCCGAAGACCGTGAGATCGAGGGCGGAAAGCGACTTCTTGAGCGCGTGCTCCGGCTCCTCCGTGTCCCTGATGGACTGCTCGACACTCTTCGTCCTGAAGAGGGTGCTGCTCACGGGCGTACCTCCCACGATTGTCGTCCCACGCGCTTGTCGTCGCCGGTCGTCCTCGACATGATCGGGAGGCCGAGTACCCCGTATGCCCCGGCACGGACCTATTCACGCGAATGGGCCGGTTCCACCACCCGTACAGGGTGCTGAAACCGGCCCATCGGCGGTGCGGGTTGACTCAGTCGCGCGCGGGCTCCCCCGCCTCGACGGAGTCCACGGCGGCCGTGCGCTCGAAGCGACCGTCCAGCTTGGCGACCAGGCCGGTGACCTGGCGGGAGATGTCCGGGGCCGTCAGACCGATCTCCGCCATGACCTCCTTGCGGGACGCGTGGTCCAGGAAGCGCGGCGGGATACCGAAGTCACGAAGCGGCACGTCGACGCCCGCGTCGCGCAGGGCCTGAGAAATGGCCGAACCGACACCACCCGCGCGGGAGTTGTCCTCGACGGTGACGACCACGCGGTGCTGCTCGGCGAGCGGGGCGAGCGCCTCGTCGACGGGCTTGACCCAGCGGGGGTCGACGACCGTCGTCGTGATGCCCTGCTTGTTCAGGAGGTCGGCGATCTCCAGGCACATGGGCGCGAGCGCGCCCACGGAGACCAGGAGGACGTCGGGGCGGCTGGTGCCCGCCTTGCGCAGGACGTCCATGCCGCCGACCTTGCCGACGGCCTTGACCGCCGGGCCGACCGCGCCCTTGGAGTAGCGGACGACGGTCGGGGCGTCGTCGACCTCGACGGCCTCGCGCAGCTGGAGGCGGACCTGGTCGGCGTCGCGCGGGGCGGCGATCCGCAGGGTCGGCACGCACTGCAGGATCGACATGTCCCACATGCCGTTGTGCGATGCGCCGTCCGTGCCGGTGACGCCCGCACGGTCCAGGACGAAGGTGACGCCGCACTTGTGCAGGGCCACGTCCATCAGGAGCTGGTCGAAGGCGCGGTTGAGGAAGGTCGCGTACACCGCGAAGACGGGGTGCAGGCCGCCGGTGGCCAGGCCCGCCGCCGATGTGGCCGCGTGCTGCTCGGCGATACCGACGTCGTAGACCCGGTCGGGGAACTCCTCGGCGAACTTCTTCAGGCCCACCGGCTGCAGCATGGCGGCGGTGATCGCGACGATGTCCTCGCGCTCCCGGCCGAGCTTGACCATCTCCTCGCCGAAGACGGACGTCCAGTCCATGCCGGACGCGGCGATGGGCAGGCCCGTGTCGGGGTGGATGACGCCGACGGCGTGGAAGTGGTCGGCCTCGTCCTCCAGGGCGGGCTTGTAGCCGCGGCCCTTCTCGGTGATGCAGTGCACGATGACCGGGCCGCCGAAGCGCTTGGCGCGCACCAGGGCGGACTCCAGGGCCTCGATGTCGTGGCCGTCGATCGGGCCGACGTACTTCAGGCCGAGGTCCTCGAACATGCCCTGCGGGGCGATGAAGTCCTTGAGGCCCTTCTTCGCGCCGTGCAGCGTCTCGTAGAGGGGCTTGCCGACGACCGGGGTGCGCTCCAGGAAGTCCTTGCCGCGGGCCAGGAAGCGCTCGTAGCCGTCCGTGGTGCGCAGGGTCGCCAGGTGGTTCGCGAGGCCGCCGATGGTCGGGGCGTACGAACGCTCGTTGTCGTTGACGACGATCACCAGGGGGCGGTCCTTGGCGGCGGCGATGTTGTTGAGCGCCTCCCAGGCCATACCGCCGGTGAGCGCGCCGTCACCGATGACGGCGACCACGTGGTCGTCCTTGCCCTGCACCTCGTTGGCCTTGGCGAGGCCGTCGGCCCAGCCGAGGACCGTCGAGGCGTGCGAGTTCTCGATCACGTCGTGGTCGGACTCGGCGCGCGAGGGGTAGCCGGACATGCCGCCCTTGGTGCGCAGCTTCGCGAAGTCCTGGCGGCCGGTGAGCAGCTTGTGCACGTAGCTCTGGTGGCCGGTGTCGAAGAGCACCTTGTCCTGCGGCGACTCGAAGACGCGGTGCATGGCGATCGTGAGCTCGACCACGCCGAGGTTGGGGCCGAGGTGGCCGCCTGTCTTGGAGACTGCGTCGACGAGGAAGGCGCGGATCTCGCCGGCCAGCTGGTTCAGCTCCTCCGGGCTGAGCCGGTCCAGATCGCGCGGTCCCCTGATGCGGGTCAGCAGCGGCACCCGTGCCTCCTTGCAGTAGAGCTGTTCGAGCGTTGACCGGATGTTGCCGGGCCTGTTGAGTCTAATGTTCCGCCGTTGACGACGGCGCCTGGGCCGTGAGTTCCGCGTCACGCGATCGGCGGTACGCCGACGCCGCCCGGAGGCACACAGAGAACTGCCCGGCACCGCGCCATTGCGGTACCGGGCAGCTCTGCTCTGGGTTCTGGCAGGTCAGGCGCGTCCTGCCGTCTTCTGGGTCTTGCGAGTGATGGAGTCGATCACGACCGTGGCGAGCAGTACGCCACCGGTGATCATGTACTGGACCGGCGTCGCGATACCTTCGAGCGCCAGGCCGTACTGGATCGACGTGATGACCATGACACCCAGGAGGGCGTTCCAGGTGCGGCCCCGGCCACCGAAGAGGCTGGTGCCGCCGATGACGGCCGCCGCGATGGCGTTCATCAGGAGGTCACCGGTACCGGCGCCCTGGTTGGCCGCCGCGATCTTGGAGGCCATGAAGAGGCCGCCCGCCGCCGCGAACGTACCGGCGATCGCGTAGACCGACGTACGGATCAGGGTGACGTTGATACCGGCACGGCGGGACGCCTCGACGCTGCCGCCGAGGGCGAAGACCTTGCGGCCGTAGGTCGTGCGGCGCAGCACGAAGTCGGTGCCGACCAGGAAGACCAGGAAGATCACCAGGGCGAGGGGCAGGCCCTTGTACTGGTTGAACATGATCGCGGCGGCGAAGGCCACCACGGCGAGGACCGCGGTGCGCACGATGATCTCGCTCAGCGGCCTCGACGGCACACCGGCCGCGTCGCGGCGGCGGCTGTCGAAGAAGGCGGAGAGGAAGAAGGCGGCGACCGCGACGACCGCGAGGCCGTAGGCCGCGGCGACGTCCGTGAAGTAGTACGAGGTCAGCTTGGCGATCAGGCCTTCGGAGTCCAGGTTGATCGTGCCGTTGTCACCCAGGATCTGGAGCATGAAGCCCTGCCAGAACAGCAGGCCCGCCAGGGTGACGGCGAACGCCGGGGCGCCGATGCGCGCGAAGAAGAAGCCGTGGATGGTGCCGATCACGGTGCCGGAGAGGATGGCGACGATCATCGCGATCCACTCGGGCGCTCCGTGCGTGACGGCGAGCACGGCGGCGACCGCGCCCGCGACACCGCTGACCGAGCCGACCGACAGGTCGATCTCGCCCAGCAGCAGCACGAAGACGATGCCGACCGCGATCATGCCGGTGCCGACCATGGCGACGGAGATGTTGTTGAGGTTCTCCGCGGTCAGGAAGCGCGAGTTCATCGAGGCGAAGATCGCCCAGATGATGATGAGGCCCGCGACGACCGGGATGGAGCCCAGGTCACCGGCGCGCATCTTCCGCTTGAACTCGGTGATGTATCCGGCGAAGCCCTGCTCGCGCACGAGCAGGCGGGGGTCGACCGCGGTGACGGCGTCAGCGGCGGCGGCCGGGGCGTCGACGGGTGCGTCGGCCGGTGCGTCGCCGGGCGTGGAGGTCTTGTCGATGCTCACTTCTGAGTCGCCGTTCACTTCTGGGCCTCCCCATTGCGCGCCGCGCGACGGGTCACGGCATTTTCCGTGGCACCCGTGATGGCGGAGATGATCTCTTCCTGCGAGGTGGCCTTCACGTCGAAGACTCCGTTGTTCCGGCCGAGCCGGAGCACCGCCACCTTGTCCGCGACGGCCTTGACGTCCGCCATGTTGTGGCTGATGAGAATGACCGCGTGGCCACGCTCGCGCAGCCGCTCCACCAGGTCGAGGACCTGGGCGGTCTGCTCGACGCCGAGTGCGGCGGTGGGCTCGTCGAGGATGACGAGCTTGGGCTCGCCGAGCATCGAGCGGGCGATCGCCACCGTCTGCCGCTGACCGCCGGAGAGCGAGGCGATCGGGATGCGGACGCTGGGTATGCGGATCGAGAGCGTGGTGAGCAGCTCGCGAGCGCGGCGCTCCATCTCGACCTCGTTGAGCACGCCACGCTTGCGCAGCTCACGACCGAGGTAGAGATTCCCCACGACGTCGATGTTGTCGCACAGCGCGAGGTCCTGGTAGACGGTCGCGATGCCCAGGTTCTGGGCGTCGTGCGGCTTGTTGATCGATACGGCCTTGCCGTCCCACTCGATGACGCCGTCATCGATGGGATGCACGCCGGCGATCGTTTTGACCAGCGTGGACTTTCCTGCGCCGTTGTCGCCCACCAGGGCGACCACCTCACCGGCGTGGACCTCAAGCTCTACGTCGGTGAGCGCCTGGACGGCACCGAATCGCTTGGAGACCCCGCGCAACGCCAACACGGGCGTAGCGGACACGTGAACCATCTCCTTCGCCGCCTGACCGGCGGGAGGTTGAACAGAAGAGAACGAAAAGCACGAAAAGAACGAGAACTCGGCGGATCGAGAACCGCAGAGAACTTCAGAGCGACAGAACGGCAGAACGACCAGAGCGCGTTTCTGTCCGGCACCCCGCCATAGCTGCGGGGCTGTTGGAGCGGGGCGCCGGACAGGGCTCAATGGTGGTGAAGTCCCGGAGAAACGGAGGGACTTACTTCAGGCCGACCTTGGCGCAGTCGGCCTTGTACTTGGCCGTGCAGATCTCGTCGACCGAGTAGATGCCTTCCTTGATGACGGTCTCCTTGATGTTCTTGTCGGTCAGCGAGACGACCGGCACGAGCACGGTGGGAACGTCCTTGGTCGTGGGGCTGTCGACCGTCGTCTTGGCGATGGAGTCGAGCTTCTCGCCCTTGCCGAGCGCCACGGCCATCTCCGCGGCGACCTTGGCCTCCTGCGGGTAGGACTTGTAGACGCTCATGAACTGCTCGCCCGCGACGATGCGCTGGACACCCGCGAGTTCGGCGTCCTGGCCTGTCACCGGCGGAAGCTTGGAGATGCCCGCGGCCTTGAGCGCGGTGATGATGCCGCCCGCCATGCCGTCGTTCGCGGAGTAGACGCCGACGATCTTGTCCTTACCGATCGCCGAGATCGCGCCCTCCATGTTGGCGTTGGCGTTGACCGCCTTCCACTCCTTGGTGTCGTACGACTTGCCGATCTTGACCTTGCCCTTGAGCTCGGACTCGGCGCCCTTCTTGAAGAGCTTGGCGTTCGGGTCGGTGATCGCGCCGTTCATCATCACGATCTCACCGTCCTTGGCCTTGTCGCCGAGCTCCTCGACGAGGGCCTTGCCCTGGACGCGGCCGACCTCTTCGTTGTCGAACGAGGTGTACGCGTCGATGGGGCCCTCGGCGAGACGGTCGTACGCCACGACCGGGATGTTGGCTTCCTTGGCCTTCTTGACCGACCCGGCGATCGCCTTGGAGTCCACCGCGTCCACGATCAACACGTCCACCTTGTTGGTGATCATCGTGTCGGCCTGCTGGTTCTGCGTGGACGCGTCCTGCTTGGCGTTCGCGTAGGTGATCTTGCCCTTGCCGTTGGTCAGATCCTTGACGGTCTTCTCGATCAGCGGCTTGTCGAACTTCTCGTAACGCGCGGTCTCGTTCTCCGGCAGGAGCAGACCTATATTCAGCGCGTCGCCCTTCTTGGACCCGCCCTCATCACCCTTGTCACCGTCGGACTCCTTGGCACTGCCACAGGCAGCAAGGGTGACGGCCATCGTGGTGGCGGCAACGGCAACGGCGGCACGACGCATACGCGTGTTCATTCGGGAACCTCCCTGACGTGGCCGCGTCGTTGCGGCCGAGGTGGCTCGAAGTCAACTCGGCCGCCACACCGGCGTCAAGGAGTAAATCCTTAACGAGATGACAACGGTGCCATGCGTTATCTAAGTGAAGGCAGGTGCCGTCGCGGACAGGGAGCCGTCCAAAAGGGTCGAATCGCCCATCTCGCTGAGCGCGAGAGCCAGCGCGCCCAGGACTTCCGCACGGCCCCCGAGGGCCCCGGGGAGCACGGAGAGCTGGCGCGCGGCGCTGGGGATCGCGTAGCGCCCCACGGACTCCCTTATGGGCCCAAGGACCAGCTCACCGGCCTCCGCGAGATCACCGCCGAGTACGACCCTGCTGGGGTTCAGGAGGTTGCAGAGGTTCGCCACCCCGCTGCCGATGTGCCGCCCCACGTCCGCGATCACGCGCCGGCAGCCCGGGTCCCCGTCGCGCGCGAGGGAGACCACGCGCTCCATGGTCAGCTCGGTGCCGTGGCTCGACTGGAGCAGGGGCAGCACATAGCGGGCCGCCGTGAAGGTCTCCAGGCAGCCGCGGTTGCCGCAGCGGCAGACCGGGCCCGACTCGTCCAGGGTGATGTGCCCGATCTCGCCGGCGGTGCCGCCGGGGCCCCGGTAGATCCGTCCGCTGATCACGAGCCCGGCGCCGACACCGCTCGCGACCTTGATGTACGCGAGGTCCTTGACCCCGCGGCCGCTCCCCCAGACCAGCTCGCCGAGGGCGCCGAGGTTGGCGTCATTGTCGACGTGCACGGGGACGCCGAGGCGGTCCTTGAGCTCCTCCGCGGGCTTGGTGCCGGTCCAGCCCGGCAGGATCGAGGTCGAGCCGAGCGTCCCGGACTCCACGTCGATGGGTCCCGGCACGCCGAGACCGATGCCCGCGATCTTCTCGCGGTCCACGCCGGTCACCGAGATCAGCCTGCTGACCAGCTGCTCGGCGCGGTCGAAGCCCTGCGCGGCGGACGCGTCCACGTCCAGCGGCTCGGACTCCTCGGCGAGCACCTGGTGGGCGAGGTTGCCGACCGCCACGCGCAGGTGCGTATGACCGAAGTCGACGCCGATGACGATGCCCGCGTCACCGCTGAGCGAGACGCTGCGGGCCCTGCGGCCGCCTGCCGAGGTGGGCGTGACCTCGACCGTTCCGCCGTCCTTGAGCTCCCGGACGATGTTGGAGACCGTGGCCGCGGACAGACCGGTCGACCTGGCGATCTCCGCCTGAGTGAGCGATCCGGCGAGCCGCACGGCACGTACGACCCGCTCGAGATTGGCCCGGTGCAGCGACGACTGCGACCCCGGAGTCTCCATTGACTCAGCCACCCTTTTCGGTATGACGTAACGGCTACTTAGCCGCCCGTACAAGTTGTGAACTCCAAGCTCTGCTGAAGGGGTTAGCGCAGTCAAGTCCTTGACCCAAATCGGCACTCTTGAACAGCGGGACAGGCCGGGTCCAAGTGGCGAGGATGTACCCCAAACCACCCAGACCCGGCCTGAGAGGGCCGATCCGTTACTTGACCGATCCCGCGGTGAGACCCGAGACGACGTGCCGCTCGATGAAGGCGAACAGCACGATGACCGGCACGATCGCCACCACGGAGGCCGCGAAGAGGTAGTTCCACTCCACGGTGTAGGCGCCGATGAAGTTGTTGATGCCGACGGTCAGCGGCTGCTTGTCGGGCTCGGTGGTGAGCGTGAGGCCCATCACGAACTCGTTCCACGAGGTGATGAAAGTGAAGATCACCGCGGTGACCACGCCCGGCAGTGCGAGCGGCATCGTCACCTTGATCATGGCGCCGAAACGGCTCGTGCCGTCCACCATCGCCGCCTCTTCGAGCTCGGGCGGGATCGAGCTGATGTAGGCCGTCAGGATCCACACCGCGAACGCGAGGTTGAACGCCGCGTTGGTGATGATCAGCGTCCAGACCGAGTTGAGCATGTCCAGCTGGTGGAACTCGCGGTAGAGACCGACCAGGAGGGCGGTGGGCTGGAACATCTGGGTGATCAGGACGAGGAGCAGGAAGGCCTTGCGTCCGCGGTAACGCATGCGGGCCGTGTAGTACGCGGCGGGCAGCGAGACCAGGAGCACCAGAAGTGTCGCGCCGCCCGCGACCAACAGGGTCACCTGGAGGTTCTGGCCGAGCTCCGACTCCTTCCAGACCTCGATGAAGTTCGACCACTCCAGGTCGTTCGGCAGATAGGTCCGGTCCCGCAGCTCGCTCTTGGGGCGGAGTGCGGTGATCACCATCTCCAGGTACGGAGCAAGGAAGATCGCCGCGAGCGCCCAGGCGACCACCGTGATGACCAGGGTGCGCGGCCGGAAGGTGCGTTTGGGCTTGAGCTGGGGCGCGGAGCCCTTCGGGGGCCTCGCGCGAGGCGCCGTCGCGGTGGCCATCAGTCCTCCTCGTTCCACCGGCTGACCTTCAGGAAGATCAGCACGAGCACGACGACCATCGCGAAGTTGACCACGGACATGGCGGCGGATTCGCCGATGTCGGTCTCCTTCAGCTTGTACATGAACACCATGGTCGTGGAGGTGTCATAGCCGGGACCGCCCTGCGTCATGGCCCAGATGATCGGGAAGGAGTTGAAGACGTTGATGAGGTTGATGACCACACCGACGAGGAACGCGGGCCGCAGCATCGGCAGCGTGATGTGCCGGTACGTCTGCCAGGGGCTCGCCCCGTCGATCCTGGACGCCTCGTAGACCTCGCCCGGGATGGTCTGCAGACCGGCGAGCAGCGTGTACGTGGTGAAGGGCAGTGACACGAAGATCGCCACGGCCATCATCCACGGCCAGGCCGTCTCCGGCTTGCCGAGCCAGTCCTTGGAGTTGTCGATCAGGCCGAGGTCCAGCATCAGCGTGTTGAGCACGCCCGCGGTCTGGTTGAGCATCCACTTGAAGCCGATGGCGGTCATCAGGACGGATGCCGCCCAGGGCGCGATGAGCGCCCAGCGGGTGACGGTGCGGCCGGGGAACTTCTGGTTGAACAGCTGGGCGAGGGCGAGCGAGAGCAGCATCGTCACGCTCACGACGACGACGGTCCACACGACCGTCCAGAGCAGGACCGCCCCGAAGTCGGTCTCCTCGAAGAGCTTCTTGTACTTGTCGGTCCCCGCGCTGCCGCGCACGATGCCGGCGATCGAGATGTTGAGGAACGAGGTGCGGATCAGCTCGACGACCGGCCAGATGACCACGGCGAGGATCAGCAGAATGACGGGCGCGATCCAGGGCAGCGGACCGAGTCGGGCGATACCGCTGCGACGGCTCACCGGCCTGCTGGCGCGCCCGCTCCGTCCCCGGCCGGTGTCGGCCGGGGGCGGAGGGGCCTTGAGTGACACAAGGTCTCCTAGCGAACGGGACTGACGGGACTCACGGGACTACGGGAAGAAGTGCGCGTGCCTGCTGGCTACTTGTTCTCGGCAGCCGCCGCTTCCGCCTTCTTCTGCAGGTCGCCGAGGACCGTCTTGGGGTCGTCGCTCGCGGCCTTGCCACCGGTCTTCTTCATCTCCGCGGAGATGACGTCCCAGGAGGTGTCGCCGAGCGGGTAGAACTTGGCGTTCGGCAGGACCTCGAAGAACGGCTCCAGGTCCTTGTGCTTGCCACTGGACTGCATCGTCTTGAGCGTGTCCTGGGTGACGGGCATCAGGTTGTACATCTCGTCGAACTGCAGCATCTTCTTGGAGTACGTGAAGTCCAGGAACTTCTTCACGCCCGCCTTCTCCGCGCCGCCGTCCTTGAACGCCATCATCCAGTCGGCGACACCGAGGGTGGAGTCCAGCGGGCCCGCCTTGCCGGGGATCGGCGCGACGCCGTAGTCGACCTTGCCGTCCTTGGCCATCTGGATCAGGCTCGGGTGGCCGTTGAGCATGCCGACCTTGCCCGCCGCGAAGTCGGCGAAGGCCGTCTTGCGGTCGGTGGAGGCCGGGTTGGAGTACGTGAGGCCGGGCTTGACCAGGTTCTTCTGCAGCCAGTCGAAGGTCTCGACGTTCTTGGCGCTGTCGATCGTGTACTTGCCGCTCGCGTCGGTGTAGCCACCGCCGTTGCCGAGCTCCCACATCATCGTCTCGCCCTGGGTCTCCTCGGGGCCGAGCGGGAGGGCGTACGGGGTCTCGGCGGCCTTGGACGACTTGATCTTCTTGGCGGCCGCGGCGACCTCGTCCCACGTCTTGGGCGGCGTCTTGACGCCCGCCTTCTTCAGGACGGCCTTGTTGTAGAACATCACGCGGCTGGAGGAGACCCACGGGATGCCGTACTGCGTGCCCTTCACCTCGCCGGCCTTGGCGAAGGTGGGGATGAGGTTCTCCTGCGTCTTGGGCGAGAGGACCTCGTCGGCCTTGTAGAGCAGGTCGTCCGCGACCTTGTCGGCGTAGCCGCCGGTCTGCAGGAGGTCGGGCTGGTTGCCCGCCTGGATCATGTTCTTGACGGACTTGTCGATCTCGTTCCAGTTGATGACCTGGACGTCGACCTTGTAGCCCTTGTTCTGCGCCTCGAAGTCCTTCTTGACGCCGTCCCAGTACTTCTTGGAGGCGTTGGAGGCCTTGTCGCCGTAGTCGGCGGCGACGAGCTTGATGGTCTTGCTGTCGCCGCTGTCGCTGTCACCGCCGCAGGCGCTGAGACCCAGTGCCATCGCGAGCGTTGCCGCACCGGTGGCGATTACTCGATTCCTCATGCTGTTCAACCCTTCGACATCGGTGTCGACTTGAACGCGGGCAAAGGTTCCCCCCGCGGCGCCGTGGGGCCGACATTACTCACGGCCGGAATTGGCGCAACAGGCCTAGACCACTTTCGTGGCCAAGCTGAAATCACCGCCTGTCAGGGTCACTTGAGGGCCCCGGCGGTAAGGCCCGCCTGCACCTGACGCTGGAATACCGCGTACACGACAAGTACAGGAACCATCGCGATCGTCAGGCCCGCAAAGAGCGCGCCCCAGTCGCCCCGGTAACCCTGGGAGACCGCAAGCGTGGCGAGTCCTTGCGGAAGCACATAGCTCTTCTCCTCCTCGTTGTTCAGCAGCAGCGGAAGCAGGTACTGATTCCACTGGCCGAGGAAGTTGAAGATGCCGATGCTGACCAGACCCGGCTTGGCCATCGGCAGCATGATCTGGAAGAACGTGCGCGTGTGCGAGGCCCCGTCGACCATCGCCGCCTCCTGTACGCCGGTCGGCAGTGTCCGGAAGAAGGACGTCAGGAAGAAGACGGTGAAGGGCAGCGAGTACGCGATGTACGCGATCATCAGGCCAGGGCGGGTGTCCAGGAGGCCGAAGTTCTCCATGACCGCGAAGAGCGGCACGAGGGCGAGGATGACCGGGAACATCATGCCGCCCGCGAAGAGCATGAAAACAAGCCGGTTGCCCGGAAAGGTGAAGCGGGCGATCACATACGCGGCCATCGACCCGAGCAGCATGGTGCCGGTCAGCGAACCCGCCAAAATGATCAGCGAGTTGAGCGTGTACTGACCGATGTTGGCCTCGGTCCACGCATTGGTGAAGTTCTCCCAGTGGAAGGAGGACGGCCAGCCCATCGGATCGCTGAGGATGTCGACCGAGGGGCGGAACGCGGTGAGGGCGACCCAGACGAGGGGCCCGGCCGCGAGGATCACCCACAGGGCGAGGAACGCGTGCGAGAAGACGTTCAGCGTGGCGCCGCTCTTCGAACCCGTCTCACGGCCGGGCGCGTCGTCCGGCTCGGTGCGGGGCGCGGTGGAGGAGGTGGTCATGATGCAGTGCTCCCGCGGTCTCAGTATTCGATCCGGTCGCGATTCCCGATCCTCATGACGATCAGCGAGAACGCCATGCTGAGGACGAGGAGGACGACGCCGATGGAGGTGGCATAGCCGTACTGGCCGTCACGGAATCGTTCGTAGAGGAAGACCGGGGTCACCTTCAGGACGTGCTCGGGCACCATGACCAGGACGATCGCGAACGAGTCGAGCGCCTGGATGCCCATGTAGATCCAGCCCGTCCGTACGGTGTCCCAGATCAGCGGAAGCGTCACGCTGAAGAAGGTCCGCCCCCGGCCCGCGCCGTCGAGCAGCGCGGCCTCGTAGATGTCCTTGGGGATCGCGCCCATCGCGGCGGAGAACAGCACCACGTAGAAGCCGACGAAACTCCAGGAGAGCACGACGAGTACGGCGATGAGGGCGAGGCTGCGGTCGCCGCCGAGCCAGGCGGGGCCGTCGATTCCCACCTTGTCGAGGCCGCCGTTGATCAGGCCGCTGTTGGTGTTGAGGACGCGGCCCCAGACGACGGCGATGATGGCGACGGACAGGACCTGCGGGAAGAAGTAGACGACCTTGTAGAACGACGAGCCCGCGACACCGGCGATGGCCTGGCCCTTACGGTGCCTGCCGCCCGACGTGATCATGTAGGCGAAGAACATGCCGAGTATCAGCGTGATCACCGGGGCGACGAGTGCGAGGACGACGCTCACTTCGAGCGAGTCCCAGAAGCGCTCGTCGTTCCACATCTTCGTGAAGTTGTCGAAGCCGATGAAGTTCGCCACCGGGCCGCCGGACCAGTCGGTGAACGAGTAGTAGATCGCCTGCACGAAGGGTGAGATGACGAAGAGGGCGTAGAACGCGAGCGGCAGGCCCAGAAAGCCCATGATGAAGCGGTACTTGTCGAGCGTCCGGTAGCGCCGGTCGTAGCGCACGCTCTCGGGGGTGAAGCGGGGCGGAAGGAGCACCGCCAGGAGGAACAACAGCCGGTTCGCCGACTTGGTCCCGGGCGTCCGCTCCGTCGTCTTCTTCGGGGGTGGGGAATCGTCCACCCGGGTGTCGGTCGTCATGCTGCTCCGCCCCGCCTCGCTCACATACCTGAGTTCTCGGTTCCGGTGCCGGTTCCGGTGGTGGTTCCGGTGCCGGTGGTGGTTCCGGTGGTGATCAGGACTTCTTGATCTTGCTGATGTCGGGGTCGTTCTTGATCCGGTCCGATGCCTTCTGCATCGTCTCCATCGCCTGCTTGGTGCCAATCTGGCCCAGCATGAACTTGGCGATCATGTTGTTGTAGTCCTCGCGGAACAGCTCGTTGTACCAGTCGAAGAACTTGGGGATGACGACGTTCTCGCCGGCCGTCTCGACGGCCGCCTTCGCGCTCGCCGTACCGGACGGCAGCTTCTGGCCGTCGATGGCACCCTTGACCACGGGGATCGAGCCGACCTCCTTGAACAGGTTCAGGGCGGCCTCCTTGCTGTACATCATCCGCAGCCACTCCATGCCGCCCTGCACGTTCTGGGCCTTGGAGGGGACGATGAAGGGCTCACCTGCCGGGGCGTAGAGCGTGCCGAAGGGCATCTTGTCGCCGGAGTCCAGGGACGGGGTCGCCCCGACCGTCATCTCGAAGTCCTTGGGCGTGGTGTCCTTGGCCTCGTTCTCCACCCAGGAGCCGTTGGGCACGAAGACGCACTTGCCGCCCTTGGTCCAGGCGGTCTGCATCTCCGTGTGCGCCTCGGTGCCGTCGAAGCCGGTGAGCACGTACTTCTTGGCGACGAGCTCTTCCCACGCCTCGAAGACGTCCTTGACCGCGTCGTGCTTCCAGGCGTCCGGCTCCAGGTAGTCCATGGCGGTGATGACGTCGCGCCCGCCGCGCTGGGCGAACATCGCGTACATGCTGAAGAACACGTAGCGGGGGTGGCCGCCGGGGTAGCTCCAGCCGTGGATGCCCTTGGCCTTGGCCTTCTTACAGACCGCGAGCATCTCGTCCCAGGTCTTGGGGTACTCGCTGTCCAGACCCTGCTCGAGGAGCTTCTTGGAGTACCAGTTGCCGTACACCGTCTGCGCGATGTTGAGCTGGTAGACCTCCTTGCCGCCGAAGGTGCCCATCTGCTCGACCACCGGTACGAGGGTCTCGCGCACCGTGACGCTCGGGTCGTCCCAGGAAGGGGCGTTGAGGAGCTCGCTGAGGTCGGCGACCTGCTTGTTGTGCACCAGCTTGCCGGGGTTCATCTGGTCGGCGCCGGAGTTGTTGACCACGTCCGCCGTCGGCTTGCCGCGCACGATCTTCGGCTGCACCTGAGTGGCGATCTTGGTGGTGGCCTTCTGCTGCGCGTCGGACTTCGGGTACTGCTTCTTGTACATGTCGGTGACGAACAGGGCGTACTTGTCCTCGTAGCCGCCGTTGAAGATGTAGACCGCGAGACCGGCGTCGGTCTTCACGCCCAGCGGGTTCTTCTTCGACTTCGTACCCTTTTCCGCCTTGTTCTCTTCACCGCCACCGCTCGCGCAGGAGCTCAGGGCGCCCACGGCCGGCACTGCGAGAAGGCTGGCGGCCACCGTCCTCTTCATCACGTCACGACGGTTGATGCTGGTGGATCCCATGCTCAAGTCCTCGCCTTCCAGGACTCAGGCGGCGCACGGGGCTCCCGACAACTCGCCAGTGGCGAAGGGCCCGACACCGCGGGTCAGTTGAAGCTTGGTGGTACCGAACGTGCGACAACCACATGGCAAGGGCTCGCACCCGCCACTCAGGGTGCCGATAGGTATAGTCCACTTCTCGGCAGCAGAGCAAGATCGAATGCAGCTTGGGCCAGCAGTCTTTCCCGAGTTGAGACCTCGCAGAGATACGGACTGGTTCGTTCACGGCGTGAGCAAACTCCGTCACGGTGACGTGACGGAGCGTCTGAGGGCGGGCCCCTGCCCCACGCGTGTCCGGCGGCCCCTCCAACAGCGCCTTTGGAAGGCCTGCAGGGTTCCTTTGGCGGGTGGGGACCACGATCACATCTGCCGAGTCCTCCCGCGTCCGCACCGGCCGCACTCCGCAGACGAGGGGATCCTCCTTGCCCGCCCACCGGAACTTCACCGACCTGGTTCTTGAGCAGTGCGTGCGCCGCGCCGGGCAGGACGCGTACATCTTCCTGCACGACGGCGGAACCGTGAGCGATCGCGAACACCTCACCTTCGGCGACCTGGAAACAGCAGCCCGGCGTCTGGCCTCCTGGCTTCAGGAGAGGGAACTGCAGGGCGAGCGCGTCCTGATGTTGTACGACCACGGACTCGCCTTCACCAAGGCGTTCACCGGCTGCCTGTACGCCGGCGCCGTCGCCGTCCCCTCACCGCTGCCCGGCGGACACGGCCAAGCTTTCTCCCGCGTCACCGGCATCGTCAAGGACGCCGGTGTCCGTGTCGTCCTCACCGACCTGGCCAGTCTCGACGAGGTCACCGGATGGCTGGAGAGCGAACACCTCACCGGCATCGAGGTACTCGCCACCGACCAGGACGGTTACGGAGCCCCGGAGCGCTGGCAGCCCCCCACGATCCGCCCGGACGATCTCGCCTTCCTTCAGTACACCTCCGGCTCGACCAGCGAGCCCAAGGGCGTCATGGTCTCGCACCGCAATCTGCTCGCCAATGAAGAGGTGCTCGTCTCCGTGCTCGGCACCGCCGACGGCGACGTGCTCGGCTCCTGGCTGCCGTACTTCCACGACATGGGCCTGATCGGCTTCATCCTGCATGCCCAGTACACCGGCTGCACCCTGGTGCAGATGGCACCGATCTCCTTCCTCAAACGCCCGTATCGCTGGCTGCAGATGATCACCGACTACAAGATCGCCGTCTGCGGCGGCCCCAACTTCGCGTACGACCTGTGCACCCGCCGCGTCACCGACGCTCAGCTCGCTGCCCTGGACCTCTCCAGCTGGAAGTCGGCCGTCAACGGTTCGGAACCGATCCGCGCCTCCTCCATGCGCGACTTCGCGCAGCGATTCGCCGGCGTCGGCTTCCGGCCCGGCGCCTCCCACCCCGGCTATGGCATGGCCGAGGCCACCCTCGGCGTCACCGGCAGCGACCTGGGCGTGGAACCAGTCGTCCGAGTCTCGTCGGCACGGCAGTTGGAGCGGGACCTGCTCATGGACGCCGAGCCCGGCGAGCCGCTGCGCGAGGTCGTCAGCTGCGGCCGCCCCTACGGTTTCGAGATGCTCATCGTCGACCCGGAGAGCCGCGCGGTACTCCCCGAGGGGACGGTCGGCGAGATCTGGCTCTCCGGGGAGAGCGTGGCACGCGGCTACTGGAAGCGTGACGAGGTCAACCGAGAGATCTTCGCGGCCCGCACCGCCGACGGCCGTGGGCCGTACCTGCGCACCGGCGACCTCGGGGTCCTGTCCGAGGGCGAACTGTATGTCACAGGGCGGCGCAAGGAACTGCTCATCTTCCAGGGCCGCAACCTCTATCCGCAGGACATCGAGCAGACCGTCCAGTCGCTCATGCCCGCGCCCGCTCAGAGCCCCGGTGCCGTCTTCACGGTCGAGGCGGCCGACCGCGACGTCGCTGTCGTAGTGCAGGAGTTGCGCCCGCGCGGCATGAGCGCCATCGATCTGGAAGCACTCGCTCAAACTGTGCAGTGGAGCGTTTCCCGCGAGTTCGACATCCCCGTCGGCGGCATTCTGCTCGCCCGGCCGGGCACCGTCCGCAAGACCACCAGCGGAAAGATCCAGCGCACCCTGATGCGCGAACTGTTTCTGGCCGGTGAGCTCAAGACCCTGCACGAACTGCTCACTCCCCAGGTCGCCGCACTGATCGGCCGCAAGGTGAACGGGCTCTCCCCCGTCTGACGCCCGACTGCTCCGGCGCACCTTCGACCCGTGCGGCGTGCCGGTGTCCGGCTGACGGGCGGGCGCGCCAAGCCCCGCCGAGACGGCCCACGACGTTCCACCCCACCCCCGAGGAGCACCGTCATGACCACTGCGGCCCACGACCACGTCGTCGCCGAGCTGTGCCAGTGGCTCACCGAGCGGCTGGCGCTCCACGTGCGCCAGTCGCCCGACGCGATAGGCCTTGAAGTGCCGCTCGCCGCCTACGGACTCGACTCCGTGATCGCACTGAGCCTGTGCGGCGACGCGGAGGACGCGTACGGCATCGAGCTCGACCCCACCGTCGTCTACGACTACCCGACGATCGTCGAGCTCGCCCGCCACCTCGCCGGTGTCCTCTCGGAAAGCACGCACTCATGAGCGCAGTCGCCATCGTCGGCCTCGACTGCCGCTTCCCCGGAGCGCCGGACCCCGCTGCCTACTGGGACCTGCTCATGCGGGCCGCGGACGGCGTGGACGAAGTGCCGTCCCAACGCTGGGACGCCGCCGCCTTCCACGACCCGGACGGCGGGCCCGGCCGCACCAACACCACTCGGGGCGGGTTCGTCGACGATCCGGACGCGTTCGACCACGAGTTCTTCGCGCTGTCGCCGCGCGAGGCCGGCGCCATGGATCCCCAGCAACGCCTGTTCCTGCAGACCGTGTGGCGCGCACTGGAGGACGCGGGCATCCCGCCGCAGCGCCTGAGCGACTCGACCACCGGCGTCTATGCCGGGATCATGGCCTCGGAGTGGGGTCAGCTGCACCTCTCCCGATACGAGGAGATCACCGCACACACCGGCGCGGGCAGCGGCTACTGCATGGTGCCCAACCGCATCTCGTACCACCTCAACCTCAAGGGCCCGAGCCTGGCGGTGGACACCGCATGCTCCTCGTCCCTGGTCGCCGTCCACCTCGCCGTGAACGCACTGCTGTCCCGTGAGGTCGACCATGCTGTCGCGGGCGGCGTCAACCTCCAGCTGACACCCGCGCTCGGCATCTTCTATACCGCGACGGGCCTGTCCGCGCCCGACGGCCGTTGCAAACCGTTCAGCGCCCAGGCCGACGGTATCGGCCGAGGCGACGGGGTCGGCGCGGTGGTGTTGCGCCGCCTCGACGACGCCCTCGCCGACGGTCAGCAGATCTACGCCGTCATCCGGGGCACCGCCGTCAACCAGGACGGTCGCAGCAACGGCCTGACCGCGCCCAGCCGCTGGGCACAACAGGAGGTGCTCGCCGCCGCGCTGCGACGGGCCGACGTCGATCCGGCGCAGGTCGCCTTCGTCGAGGCGCACGGCACCGGCACCGCACTCGGCGACATGATCGAGACCCGCGCCCTCGGACACGTCTACGGCAGCGGGCGCGCCAAACCCTGCGCGGTCGGCTCGGTCAAGGGCAATCTCGGCCACACCGAGGCGGCCGCCGGGATCGCCGGGCTCATCAAGGTGGCCCTCTCGCTGCAGCACCGGATCGTGCCCGTCAGTCCCTTCGCGACCCGCGAGAGCCGCAAACTCGGCCTGGCCGAGCACGGATTGAAGCTCATCAAGTCGCCGCTGCGACTGCCCCCGGGGCCCCAGTCGGCCGGCCTGTCCAGTTTCGGTATGGGCGGCACCAACGCCCATGCCGTCCTCGAAACGGCCCCGGTGGGCGACCACAGACCCGTCCACATCGGCGACACCTCCCCACCGACCGTGTTCACGCTCAGCGCCAACAATTCCGAGGGTCTGCGCCGCAACATCGAGGCCCAGGCTGCTGCGCTGTCCCGACGCGGCCACGAGCCGCTCGCCCCGCTCGCCTGGACCAGCAACCAGGTCAAGACCGGCCTGCCGCACCGCTTCGCCGTCGCTGCGCGCACCACCTCCGAGCTGGTACGCCGCCTGAACGGGGCGGTCGCGGACGCCGAGGAGTTCAGCGCGCTGACCGGCCACCCCGAGGGCCCGCACCAAGTGGCTTTCCTCTTCACCGGGCAGGGTGCTCAGTTCCCCGGCATGACCAAGCCGCTGTACGAGGACTGCGCCTCCTACCGCCGTCACCTCGGCGACGCCGACGACGCCCTCCGGCCTCATCTCGGCCGTTCGGTACGCGACCTGATCCTCTCCGGCGACGAACGCGTCCACCGGACCGACAACGCGCAGCCCGCGCTGTTCGCCGTCGGCTACGCCATGGCGCGCACCCTCATCGACCTCGGTATCGGCCCCACCGCCGTACTCGGCCACAGCATCGGCGAGTTCGCGGCGGCCGTCACGGCCGACGCGCTCTGTCTGGACGACGCCGCCCGGCTGGTCGCCGCCCGCGGCAGTCTCATGCAACAGCTCCCGGATGGCGGGGGCATGATCTCCGTCCGTGCCGCGGCCGGCGATCTGGCCGAACTCGTCGCGGACGAACCGCTCGTGGACATCGCCGTCCACAACGGGCCGCAGGCCACCGTTCTGTCCGGGGACATCGAGGCCCTCGAACGGATCGCCCGCACCCTGCGCGAGCGCGGTGTCGAGCCCACGGCACTGCGCGTCTCGCACGCCTTCCACTCCACGCTGATGCAGCCCATGCTCGCCGCATTCGGCCGGGTCGCCTCAGCCTGCCGCCCCCGGCCGCCCCAGGTTCCCTTCTACTCGACCGTGCGCGGCCGAGCCCTGGACGACGAGGCACTCGACGGCGGCTACTGGACCGACCACGTCGACCACCCCGTGCACTTCGCGGACAGCGTCACCGATCTGATCAAGGACGGCCCCCGGCTGCTCGTGGAGATCGGCCCGCGGCGGGTTCTCGCCCCGCTCGTGCGCAGACTCCGGGCCGCCGACGACCTCGTGCTGCTGGCCCCCGGCACAGGTGAGACGGCCGGCGGGCAGGAACTCGCTGAGACGGTCGCGGCACTTTTCAGGTCCGGAGTGACCCCGCGATGGGAGGCGCTCTACGACGCCGACGACCGCACGTACCAGCGTCTGCGGCCCTACGAGTTCAACACCCGGCACCGGTTCTGGCACGGGGTCAAGGTGTCCGCAGGGGAAGGGGCCGAGAGCGGGCTCGCAGCGTGGGAGTCGATCTCCCCCGCTGTCTGCGCGGCTCCCGCCGCCTCTGCCGACCAGCCCTCGCGCGATGACCCCGTCACCGACGCCGTTCTCGGCGCCATCGCCGCGACCGGTGGATACGCGCCGGACGAGATCGCGCTGCGAGCCCGCTTCTACGAGGACCTCGGCTTCGACTCGGTCACGATCATGCAGCTGAAGACCAAGGTCGAGACGGCGCTTCCGGAGCTCGCCGAGTTCTCCGTCCAGCAACTCCTTCCGCATCTCGCCTCGGTGGGCGCACTGATCGTCTTCCTGCGCGAGCACACCGCCGAGGCCGCCGGACCCCCACGAGACACCTCAGCCAAGGAAGGCCGCGCGTCATGACAGATCAGCCGGCGTACATCGCGTCCGTGGGCACCGCCCTGCCCGGCGACCCCATCGGCAACGAGGAACTCGCCAGACGGTTCGGCATCGACGCCGACTGGATCGAGGTGTTCATCGGCAACCGCACCCGGCACTTCGCCGTGAACCTCGACGACGGCGAACTCCGGCACACCCTTGCCGACCTCGCCGCCCGGGCCGGCGCCCGTGCCCTTGCCGCGTCCGGCGTCTCCCCGGACGACATCGGCTTCATCGTGATGGGCACCGCCACCCCGGACGCGCTGATGCCTGCCACCGTCAACCTCGTCGCCGACCAACTCGGCCTCGATCAGCTGCCCACATACCAGCTTCAGTCGGGCTGTGCCGGGGCCCTCCAGGCCCTCGATCTGGGACGCACCATGATCACTTCCGGTACGCACAAGGCCGGTCTCGTCCTCGGCGGCGACGTCTGCGCCAAACATCTGCCGCTGGACCAGGATTTCGCGGGCCTGGCCCCTTCGGAACTGGTCAACTTCGTTCTCTTCGGCGACGGCGCGGGCGCCGCCGTGCTGACCGCCGAGCCCGTCGGTGCCCGGCTCTGCCTGCTGCGGGTACTCAACCGGCTCATCGGCCTGGGCCGCGAACCCGGCCAGACCGTCGAGTGGTTCGGGATCGCCGACCGGGACTCCGGGCGCCAGGCCCTCAAGGAGGACTACAAGGCGATCGAGTCCACCGTGCCGGTGATGGCCTCCGAAATCCTCTGGGAGCTCCTCGACGAACAAGGCTGGAACGAGAGCGATCTGCACTACCTGTTGCCGCCGCAGCTGTCGGCCCGGATGACCGAACGCATCGTGGAGGAGATGAGCATGCCCTTCGCGACGGAGATCTCCTGCGTCGCCGACACCGGCAACACCAGCAACGCCCTGCCGTTCATGCAGATGTCCCGTCTCGTCGACCTCATCGAACCGGGTCAGAAGGCCATCGGCGTCGCCGTCGAGTCCAGCAAGTGGATCAAGGCGGGCTTCGCGCTGGAAAAGGTCTGAGCGACCGCGGGACAGCCAGGCGAACGAGGAGACGAGGAAGACGACACCCATGACGACATACGACGACGTGACCGCCGCAGCGCCCGCGGCAGCGCCGCCGACTCCCGATCCACTGGCGCAGATCCGCGCCTGGAATGCCGAGGCGACGCTCGTCGAGCACTATCCGCAGACGCTCGCGCTGCTGTCCGGGCTCGGCCTGTCCGCGCGCGCCTCGATCGGTCAGCTGCTCGCCCGGCTCGACACGGAGGAAGTGCTGCGTCGCCACCCCGACACACCGGTTTTCACGGTCGCGGTCACAGGGCACTCGACCCTGGTGGGCCTGACCGCACCGCTGACCGGTGAACTGGCCCGCCACGGGCTTCTGTTACGCCATCGGCTCTGCGACTACGACGGCTACCTGCGCGACCTGGCCGACCCCCGCAGCGACGTGTACCGCCAGGACGCGGATCTGGTGCTGTGCGTCCTGGACGCCGAGTCCGTCTTCGACGAGCTGCCCGTGCCCTGGCAGGTGGAGGACGCGGAGGCCGCACTGACATCCCGGCTCGCGCAGCTCTCCGCGCTGGCCGGGACCTACGCGGCAGAGGGCTCCGGCACTCTGGTACTCAACACGCTGCCGCTGCTGACCCGGTTCACTCACCAGCTTGTCGACTGGGCGTCGCGGGCCCGGCTCGGCGCCGCCTGGCGGAGGTTCAACGCCGGTCTCCTCGACCTGAGCGAGCAGCACGCCGACGTCCTCGTTCTCGACCTCGACCCGCTGGTCGCCGCCGGCGGCCCCGTGGCGGACCCGCGCCTGAGCACCTACGCCAAGGTCCGGCTCAGCGACGAGACCCTTGTCGCGTATGCCGCCGAGATCGGCCGTCTGGTCGGCGCCCTGACGGGACGCACCAAGAAGTGCCTGGTCCTCGACGCCGACGGCACCCTGTGGGACGGCATCCTCGGCGACGACGGCCCCGAGGGCATCGCCGCCGCGGGCAGCTTTCGCGGCGAGGCGTTCGGCGCCTTCCAGCAGGTGATCAAGCAGCTCGGCGCGCAGGGCGTACTCCTCGCGGTGTGCAGCAAGAACGACCGAGAACCCCTCCTGGCGGTGCTGCGGGACCACCCCGACATGGCGCTGCGCGAGAACGACTTCGTGGACGTGACCGCCAACTGGCAGCCGAAGGACGGCAATCTGCTGGCTCTTGCCGAGCGGATCAACCTGGGCGCGGACAGTTTCGTCTTCACCGACGACAGTCCCTTCGAATGCGGTCTCGTCGAGGCGGGCGTGCCCGGCGCCGCCGTGATCCGGCTCGACGACGAACCCGCCCTGCACATCGACAAGCTGCTCGCCGACGGCTGGTTCGACGTGCGGGAGGTCACCGACGAGGACCGGGCCCGCGGTGCCCGTTACCGCACCGAGGCGGCACGCCAGGAGTTCTACGCTGACGCCGGGTGCGTGGGGGACTATCTGGCGGGACTCGGTGTCACCGTGCGCTTCTCGCCGCCAGGCCCCCTGGAGGTGGCCCGGGTCGCACAACTCACCCAGCGCACCAATCAGTTCAACCTGACCACACGGCGTCTTCAGCCCGACGACGTGCGCACCGCCCTCGACGACCCCGCTCAGCTCGTCCTCGCCGTCCGCTCCGCGGACCGGTTCGGCGACAACGGTCTGGTCGGAGCGGTCTTCGCGCACCTCTCCGACGACGGTCTGCACCTCGACAACTTCCTGCTCAGCTGCCGCGTCTTCGCCCGCGGCATCGAACAGGCCTGTCTGGCCGCGCTCCTGTCCACCGCGCGCGCCTCGCGCGTCCCCGCGGTGCACGGCAGGTACCTGCCGACCAAGAAGAACCACCGCATGCGCGAGTTCTACGCCGAAAACGCCTTCGTCAGGAGCGGCGGCGGCGGGCGGGAATCGCGTTTCACCCACACGTTGGACGCCATCACCCCGCCGCCGCCCCATGTGGCCCTCGACGCCGACCTGACGGCGCTCACCGAGGCAGCCGCCCGCGCCCACCACTGATCCACCACTGCTGAGGACACCACCATGGCCGCACTCGCAACGCTCGACGACTATCTCGGCATCCTGCGTGACCTCGTCGGATTCCCTGTCACACCCGAGGAACTCGACACTCCGTTCGACCAGTTGAACGGCTGGGACTCCGTGCACCTCCTTAAGCTGGTCACCGCCATCGAGCGTGAGGCCCAAGTGCGCCTGCCGGTCACCCGCGTCCTCGAGGCCCGGTCGCTGAACGAGATCTTCGGCATGGCGGTGACCGGATGAGCTCCGCGCCCCGGCCGGACGTCGTCCCCGAGCGCCAGCGCCGCCACACCCTCTACTTCCTCGAGCACGCCTTCGCGCGGCAACGCACCGTCTCCATCGACACCGAGGTCGACATGACAGCCGTCGTCGCGCACCGACGGGCCGCCCGCGCGGAAGGCCGCAGATACGGTCTCGTCAGCTACGTCGTGTGGGCGGGCGCCCGCGCCGTCGCAGCTCATCCGGAGGCCAACTCCTCGCTGACCGGCCGGTTCGCTCCCCGGCTCGTACGACACCCCACGGCCACCGCGAAGGTCGCCCTCGACCGCACCCGTCAGGGGCGGCGCGTGGTGCTCTCGGCGCTCGTCCCGGAGGCGGAGCAGGCCTCGCTCGACGAGATCCAGGACGTCATCGACCGCTACCGGAACGCGGATCCGGAACGCGCCCCCGAGTTCGCCGGGGTCCGCAAGATCAACCAACTTCCCGCTCCCGTCGGCTCATTGCTGTTCCGACGCCTCATGAGCAGGCCCGCCGCACGCGCCGCTGTGCTCGGCACCTTCTCCGTCAGTTCCCTCGGGAGCCGCCCCATCGACGCCTTCTCCGGTGCGGGCGGCACCGCCGTGACCCTCAACGTGGGCCAGATGCGGGACCGCGCCTGGGTCCGGGACGGAGAGCTGGCCGTGGCGCCTGTCATGCGGGTCAATCTCACCTTCGACCACCGGGTCGTCGACGGCGCGCCGGCGGCCGACGTCCTGGGCGACATCAAGACCACCCTGGAGGGCTTCCATGCTGACCGAACAGCACCGGGCGCCGCGGACGACCATTCCCGAGCCGCTGCGGATCGCCTCCCCCAGACCCTGGAATGAGGTGCGCGACACGGTCGACCGCCAAGGCACCGCTCTGCTGTACACCACCCTTGACGACTGCCCCGCCGCGCCTTTGGGCACAGCGGGCCTGCGTCGCCTCCTGGGTGGGGACCTCGACCGCTACGAGTCCTTGGGGCGCCCCGGACTGCGCCGTCGGTTCACCGCGTCCCGCGTCCTGTTGAAGGAGGCGGCCTCCGCCGTCCTGAGGGTGCCCGCCGAGAGCATCGAGCTGGCGTACGAACCAGGCGGGCGCCCGTACCTGCGCGACTACGACCAGGTCGACATCAGCCTGAGTCATACCGACGACGTGCTGCTGGTCGGCATCACCACCCGCGGCCTCATCGGCGTGGACGTGGAACGCACCGAGCGGCCGATGTACGGGTTCGGGCTCGACCGGAAGATCTGCACCCCACATGAACTCGGTCTCCTGGAACAGCTTCCCGCGGAGCGTCGCAACGCGGAGCTCGTCCGGCTCTGGACGCTGAAAGAGGCGTACAGCAAGGCCGTCGGACAGGGGCTGCGCCTCCGGTTCACCGAGGTCGAGTTCTCCGTCGGCCGCGAGGAAGGGCGTGTGCTGCACCCGGACGGGCAGGTCGACGCCGACAGTGAGTGGATCTCTCGCACTTTCGTCCTCAAGGAGGGCTACCGCGTCGGCGTCGTCGTCCAGGACGCCGGGGGCGGCACGCTCGCCGAGCGCGCGGCGGACGACCTGTTCAACGCCGGTCTGACCTCCTGGCTCATGAGTGCCGAACAAGGCCCGACCACTCCACCTCCACCAGAGCGACAGAGAGGCTGAGACCCGTGCACGACCTCACGGAACTCAAGAACTTCGTCATGCTGCACGCCAGGGCCCTCGGGCTCGACCCTGGCGATGCCGCCACCGTGCTCGGCCGCATCCGGCACGACGACGGCTGGGACGGACCTGGCTCATGGACGGGAGAGTGGAGCTCCCTGATCGACCGGTCCGAGGCCGCCGGTGATCTCCCCGGCGTCGTCTGCCGCGCCATCCTGGCGAGCTTCCCCTATCCCGACGGCGCGGCGCGGCGAACCGCCCGCGACCGCGCCCTGAGCGCCTTCGACCGCTGGCGACGCACGCTTCCGGATGTCGGCCGCCTCGATGTGGCCATCGGCGACGCGACCGTGCGCTGCTGGACCACGGGGCTCGACGGCCCCGTCCTGAAACCGGTCGTCGTCGTCACCGGAGGCATCGTGAGCGTGAAGGAGCAGTGGGCGCCGTTCCTGCTCCTGGCACAGCAACTGGGTGTCGCGGCGGTCGTCACCGAGATGCCGGGCGTCGGCGAGAACTCCCTGCCCTACCGACGCGACAGCCACCGCATGTACGGGGCGGTGCTTGACGCCCTCACGGATCGCGCCGACACCACCCGTGCCGTCCTTGTCGCCCTCAGCTTCAGCGGCCATCTCGCACTCCGGCAAGCCGTCGACGACGCCCGGATCCGCGGCGTCATCACGGTCGGCGCGCCGGTGCGGGGATTCTTCACCGACGGACAGTGGTGGCCGCGTGTACCGGCGCTCACCACCCACACGATCGCCCACCACTGCGGAGTCCCGCTCGAAGGTCTGCGCGCCCATCTCCAGGACTGGGGTCTGACAGACTCCGAACTGGCCTCACTGGACATTCCGGTCGCGTACGCGCGCAGCCTGCGTGACGAGATCATCCCGGGCGCCGATGCGGACCTCCTGACGCGGCACGTCCCCGATCTGGACCTGATCTCCTTCGACGACGTGCACGGCTCGCCGTCTCACGTCGACGAGACCCGCGCGTGGATGGCCAGGGCCGTCGCCCGAATGACCGGGGCAGGCGTCGGCGACGACGACAGGGTTCCCACCGTCGGCGCGCTGCAGGGCGGGGAGGGCCGTCAATGACCCGCTACCTGCCGCACCCTCCGGCGGGCGGCGCGGACCTGAGGCTGTTCTGCTTCCACCATGCCGGCGGCAGCGCCTCCGCGTTCCGCGGCTGGAGCGACGTCCTCGGCCCGCGGGTCGAAGTCGTGCCGGTGCAGCTGCCCGGCCGCGAGAGCCGGATCCGCGAACCGCGCTTCACCCGGCTCATGCCGCTCGTCACCGAGGTCGAGGCCGCCCTCGCGGGCTACTTGGACCAACCGTACGCGTTCTACGGGCACAGCATGGGTGCTCTGCTCGCGCACGCGCTGGTCGACCGGGCGGCTCCCGGTACGCGGCTGCCCGAGACGCTCATCGTCGGCGGCTGCCCCGCCCCGCACGAGGGGCCCACCCTGAACCTGCCCCGGGGCATGTCCGACCCAGAGCTCGCCGAGCTCCTGATCGGGATGGGCGGACTCCCCGCCGAACTGGCCGACCAGCCCGAGTGGTTGGCGGCGCTGCTGCCGGTGATCCGTGACGATCTCGCGGTCTGCGGCGATCGCTGCCCGGCCCCGTCGCGCCGGCTGCCCGTCCCCCTGCACGTACTCGCCGGGCACGACGACCTCCTCGTCGACGTCGACAAGGTCCTCGCTTGGCAGGAGCACACGTCGGAATCCTTCCGGGCCGAGGTGCTCCCCGGGGGCCACTTTTTCGCCAGGGACCGACCCGAGGCATTCTTCAGCGCCCTGATCTGGGCCGTGCACGCACACGTCCCCAGCAGCAGCTTCCTCAACGCCTGCTGAATCAGCGGGGCACCACAGGAGAATGAGGGGCCGCGATTCACATCCATATCCGCATTGGATTTCCATCCACCTTCGCGGATAGTTTACGCGGCACTGAGCGACCGCCGAATGTTAAGGACGTCTGTCCACGCCGTTCTCATTCCGCTTGAACCGTGCGCTTGACGCATTCTTCGGCGGGAGATGACTGAACGGGCCGGACCCCGCACGGCGGAACCCGTAGTTCCTTATTGTCTGCGCGACAATACGGATTCATTGCCTCCGGTCATGGAGTTTCTGGGGATTTCCAGAAACAAGGCCCGCCAAGGGCCGCCCGGGACCCGCTTCCCTTCCTCGCGCATTTACGAGGAAGGGAAGCGGGGCATCTCCATCAGGAGCCGTAGAGTTCCGGCAGCGCAAAGGCGAACGAGCAACGGTCGCCTTCCACGTCGGCAGTGCGCGCCGACTGAAGTGTGACATCCGCTTCGAGCACTGCTCCCGGGGTCACCCGGACCGGTCCGACGCTTCCCGCGACGACGGCATTGCGTCCCGTCGCGGAGGTGAGCGAAACCGCCTCGATCTTCCACATGCCTGCGGGCACGTGAGAAATACTCCAGGTGTCCGCGGACCTCTGCATGCGGTAGCAGCGGGCGGGCACGCTGCTACCGGCGGGCCCGGCACGGAAGGCCGCCACGAAGGCGGCCGCGTCGTCCAAGCCGTCGGACCTGTACAGACGGCCCTTGACGGTGCCATAGGCGAAGGACGCGTCATCCTGCCCACCCGCGACCTCGACCGCGTCCGGACCGAGGCTCGTCATCTTGCGGTACTGCCCGGGCGACACACCGAACGTCCTGCTGAAGCGCGTGGTGAAGGAGCCCTGGCTGGTGTAGCCGACCTGGTTCGAAATGTCGGCGACGCTTGTGTCGGTGTTGAGCAGCTTCCGCTTCGCTTCCTCCAGGCGCACCGCAGTAAGAAACTGCGCCGGCGGCAAACCCGTTTCAGCCCTGAACAGCCGGGCCATGTGAAAGGGAGTGAGCCTGGCTATCTCCCCGAGATCACTCAAGGACAGCGGCTCCTCGTACCTCTCTCTTATTCCCTGGACAACACGCTCTATTTCTACCCTCATCCGGACCCCCGTGTTTGGTGCAAAATCCGTGACACTGTAGCGGAGAAACAAGCAAAAATGAAGCAATCGCGGTAGTGAACCAAGGGCCTACAAAACTTGTCAAGGGCAGTCTAAGCTGCCGATCAAGCACACCGACTGTCGTCGACAGCAGCATTTCTTGATCAATAGGACACTGATTCTTGTTCGGAAGATTGTGGCGACGGGGAGCCCCACGATCAGCGCCGACAGGTCACCGGCTAACCCGTTCGGCCGCCGTCGACGGCCGAACGGTCCTGTGAGCACGAGTGGCGGCGACGCGGCGTCGAGAGCGCCGCGTCGGCCGGGCCCACGGACGGGCCGACGAAACGATTCAGCCAGGTCGCACACGCCCCTGGGCGATCACGGCCGGACGAACGAAAGGATCCGGCTTCGATGGCCGACACACGCCTCAGGACGAAGGAGAGGAGCAAGGAAGCCGGAACGCAGTATGGCCGGAATTGGATTGCCTCTGACCGAAAATCGCGAGTGACATCCCGGCCGTCCACTGGGGCACCGAGGTTTCGCACTCGCCGTGACAAGGCCCGCGACCAGCGAGAGACGCCCAGTGCGGCGCAGCGGGCAGAAGCCCGACCGGCCCGCGAGCAATCTGAGCGATGACAGTGAGTTGACGAAAACAGGAAGCTTGAATAAGCCGACGGAATGCCGGAACGAGGGGTGGCTTAAACCCTTGGCATGTCCTAGAAACGGGGGAACCACATGCGGCTTCAACTGCTGGGCCCAGTGCGAGCGTGGCGCGATGATGCCGAACTGGCGCTAGGCCCTCCCAAGCAGTTGGCGGTCGTGGGACTGCTGGCCAGCCGCGCGAACGAGGTCGTGCACGTCGAAGAGATCATCGACGCCGTATGGGGCAGCGACGTCCCGCGCACAGCCGTCAACGGAGTGCACACCTACGTGGGCGGGCTACGCCGCGTCCTGGAACCGGAGCGCGGCAGCCGGGAAACCAGCGGCCTGCTCGTCTCATCCAGCGGTGGCTACTTTCTGCGCCTCGCGCCGGAAGAGGTGGACGCCCATGTCTTCGCCCGCCGCCACTCCCGGGCACGCCGGCTGCGGGCCGACGGTGACCTGGCGGGCGCAATCGGGGTGCTGGAGACGGCACTTCCCCTGTGGCACGGTGACGCGTTCGCGAGCGTGCCAGGACCCTTCGCCGACATGGAGCGCATCCGCCTGCAGGAGCTGCGTCTCTCGGCCACCGAGGAGTGGGCCTACGCCCTGCTCGCGCTGGGGCGGCACTCCGAAGTGTGGTCGCCACTCAGCGCGTTGATGGCGAGGGAGCCGTTGCGTGAGAAGCTGCGCTGGCTGCTCATGCTGAGCCTCTATCGCTGTGGCCGCCGCGCCGAGGCGCTCAACCTATACCACGACACCCGCATCCTGCTCCGCGACCAACTGGGCATCGAACCGGGGCGGGACCTGAGCCTCCTGCACCAACAGATGCTGTCCGACCATCCCGATCTGGGCGCCGACGCGCAGCCCGACGGCCGCGGAAGTGCCACGGCGCACACAGCTGCGTCGGCCGACGATCGCGCACCCGCCATCTGGAGCGCAGTACGCCCTGCCCAACTCCCTCCCATAGCACGCGGGTTCACCGGAAGAGCCGCGGAGAAGGCGCAACTGATACGGCTCGCCACAGACTCTGACGGCACCCCGTCGGGGCGCACCACCATGGCAGTGGTGACCGGTCCGCCCGGCGTGGGCAAAAGTGGGCTCGCGCTGCGCGTCGCCTACGACCTGGCCGATCAGTTTCCGGACGGTCAGCTGTACGTCGACCTGTGCGGCACGAACGCGCACCGCGAACCGCTCACGGCGACGGAGGCGCTTGCGCAGGTGCTGCGCAGTCTGGGCATCGACGAAACGCTCATTCCCGGGGACCTGGCCGGGCGAACCGCCCTGTACCGCAGCCTGCTCTACGGCAAACGCACGCTGCTCGTCCTGGACGACGCGTACGCCGCCGACCAGTTGCGGCCGCTCATTCCGCAAGGGCCCGCCTACGTCCTGATCACGAGCCGTTGGCGACACAGCGGCCTCGTGGCGCGGGACGGCGCCTACCGCGTGGAGCTCAGCCCGCTCAGCCCCGAGGAGTCGATGAATCTCCTGGCCTGTCTGACCCCCCTGGAGCGGATGAAGGCGGAGGCCGACGACATAGCGGCCCTCACCCGGCTCTGCGGTCACCTCCCGCTGGCCCTGCGCATCATCGCGGAGATGCTCGCCACGATGCCCCATGTGTCGGCGCACGAGTTCGTGAAGGCCGTCGCGGACCGCCGGATGGACCGGCTCGACGTGGTGCGCGACGCGGCGGCAAGCCTGCGGAGCGCCTTCGCCCGGTCCTACCGCACACTGTCGCCCGATGTCTCACGCATGTTCCGGTTGCTGGGGCTGTGCGAGGGAGCCACCATCACCGCCGACGCCGCTGCCACCCTCGCGGGAACGGACGTAGGGCACGCACGCCGCCTGCTGCAGTCCCTCGCCGAGGCGCATCTGCTGATGGAGACCGGCGAAGGCACCTATCGCTTCCAAGAGCTCATCGGTGCCTACGCCAACGAGTGCTCGGACGAGGAACCAGTCCCGGCCAGAACCGAGGCACTCGACCGCGCACTGCGTCTGTACGCCCGCCACGACGACGCACCGACGCACGGCGAAAGCCTCTTCAGCAGGCGCCACTTGGCCTCAAGCGACTGCCGCTGACCACCTTCTGGGGCCTCCGCCAACAGCATCCAGAGGGTGTCCAGAGGCTCTGCAGATACAGCGACGCAGACTGATCGTGCACCGTGCGCAAGAGAACGATGCCCGCGTTCTGCGGGCCGTCCAGAAGTCGGCAAAGGGAAGGTCTACGCATGTCATCCACTCTCTACGGCATCCCCGAGCACTTCGACGCCATCGTGATCGGTGGCGGTCCCGCCGGAGCAACCACAGCCGGCCTCCTGGCGAAGCGCGGCCACCGCGTCCTCGTCCTGGACCGTGAGCGGTTCCCCCGCTACCACGTGGGCGAGTCGCTCATCCCCGCGTTCATGCGCCCGATGGAAGAGCTCGGGCTGCCCGAGAGGATGGACGCCCGCGGCTTCGAGCGGAAGTACGGCGGCTCGCTGGTGTGGGGCAACGAGCAGGTGCCCTGGAACTTCTCCTTCGTGAAAGGCGGCGCCCACGCGTACGCCTACCACACACGCCGCGCCGACCTGGACTCCTTGATACTCGACCGGGCCAGGGAGCTGGGTGCGTACATCATCGAGGACGCCACGGTGAAGGAGCCGCTGCAGAACGAGGACGGCCGGGTCACCGGGGTGCGCTTCGCCGTACGCGGCGAGGAGGACATCAAGGAGGCGACCGCCGGCCTGGTGATCGACGCGTCGGGGCAGGCCCGCGTGCTCAGCCGCCGCTTCACCGATCTGCGCTGGCACGACGAGCTGCGCAACGTCGCCGTGTGGACCTACTTCGACAACTGCGACCGGCTGCCCGGCGACGAGTACACCAACATCCTGATCGAGGGACTCGACGACGGCTGGTTCTGGGCCATTCCGATCGACAAGGGCACCATCAGCGTCGGCTACGTGACGCGCTCCGCCACCGTCGGCGAGTCCGACCAGTCGCTCCAGGAGCACTTCGCCGCCGAACTGGAGAAGTCCACCAAGCTGAAGAAGATGCTGGCGCCCGGACGTCGCTCCGCCGGCTTCCGCACCGCCCGCGACTGGTCGTACCACAGCAATCGCTTCTACGGGGACGGCTGGGTGCTCGTGGGTGACACCGCGGCCTTCGTCGACCCGCTGTTCTCCACCGGAGTGGCGCTCGCCACGCTGGCGGGCAGTGTCCTGGCCAAGATCGTCGACCAGGTGATCAAGCACCCGGAGATCGAGGAGAAGGCGCTCGACCGGTATGCCACCGCCTACTCGGGGTTCTTCGACGAGATCCGCGAGTTCGTCGAGCGCTTCTACGACCGCACCAAGTACAAGGAGTTCTACTTCAGCCTCGCCCAGGAAATGATCGACCCGGAGAAGAAGGACGAGCCGTCCGCGGACTTCGTGAAGCTGATCTCCGGTCTCAGTGGTACCCACGCGATGTTCAACATCACGCTCGACGACCTCGTCCCGGACAGCGGGGACGAGGACAAGGACGAGGACGAGTCGGCCGCGTGACCGCGCCGCGTCCCGCGCCCCCCACTGTTCCCCGCGTGCTGATTGAGGTCTCCGCAGCCCATGACCAGCCACCAAGTGCAGTTGCTCTTCCTGGATCTCGCTCTCATTCTGATGATCGCCAGAGGACTCGGAGCGCTGGCCGCACGCATCGGGCAGCCTCCCGTCGTGGGCGAGATCCTCGCCGGCATTCTGCTCGGCCCGACACTGTTCGACGGGGCACTCACCGACCGTCTCTTTCCGGATGACGTACGCCCGTTCCTGACCGCGCTCGCCCAGATCGGCGTGGCACTGTTCATGTTCGTCGTGGGGCTGGAGCTGGAGCACCGGGCGCTGCGCGGCCGGACCAGGGTCACGGCGGGCGCCGCCCTCGGCTCGACGCTGGTGCCCTTCGTCCTCGGAATCGGCCTCGCCCTCTTTCTGCTACGGGATCACCAGACCAGCCAGCGCGCCGCGTTCCTGGTGTTCGTCGGCCTGTCGGTGTCGGTCACCGCGTTCCCGGTGCTCGCCCGGATCCTCGCCGACCGTGGCCTGTCCCGCACCCACATCGGGGGCCTCGCTCTGGCCACGGCCGCGCTCGTCGATGTCGTGGCCTGGTCGGCCCTCGCCGCGGTGCAGGCGGTGGTCGGCGGAGCCGACGACTACTGGCGGGTGGCACTCCTGATCCCCTTCACGGCAGTGCTGCTCCTCCTGCGGCCTTTGCTGCGGCGGGTGTTCGAGCCCAAGAACGCAGGACAGCCGATCTCCTCGTCGGGGATCGCCGTCGCGCTGATCGGTGCCCTGCTGTCCGCGGCAGCCACCGAGGCCATGGGCATGCATTACATCTTCGGTGCCTTCCTGTTCGGCGCGGTGATGCCGCGTGAGGGCATCGGAGCGGTGCGCGACGAACTGTGCGAACGCACCGGGCAGATCACCACGCTGCTCCTGCCGGTCTACTTCGTGGTGGCAGGGCTCAAGGTGGACCTGCGCGGAGTGGGCCTCAGCGGACTCGCCGAACTCGGGGTCATCCTGCTCGTCGCCATCGGCGGCAAGGTCAGCGGCACCTACATCGGTGCCCGCAGCCAGGGGCTGCCCGCCCAGGGCTCCGCGACGCTCGCGGCTCTCATGAACACCCGCGGCCTCACCGAGCTGGTCATCCTCGGCGTGGGCCTCGAACTGGGGCTGCTGGACGGGCGGTTGTACTCGCTCATGGTCGTCATGGCGCTTGTGACCACAGCGATGACCGGACCACTGCTCCACCTGATCGACCGCCGGACGAAGGCCGAACGCCCCGACGACGAGGACGCACCGAAGGGGCAGGCCGACAAGGCCGCCGCATCAGATCGGGCGAGCGCAGGAGGGAGAGGCAACCATGCGATTGGTTGAGCGGGAACGTGAGGTCGCCGCGCTCACTGACCTGCTCCGCCAGACCGAGCAGGGCCACGGCGGCATCGCCGTGGTCAGTGGCGGCACGGGCAGCGGCAAGACCGAACTCCTCAATATCGTGCGCGGCCTTGCCACCGACTCCGGATTCGTCGCACTGCAGGCCACCGCTTCCTGGGCGGAGCGGCTCTCGCCGGGCAGTGTCCTCGAGCAACTGCCCCGGTATGCCGACACGGCGCCGGATCACAGCGGTGCCGTCTCGAAGGTGCTCGCCCGTCTGGGCGCCATCCGCGCGGACGCGGACGGCCGCACCCTTGAGCGATGGCCGCTGGACGCCGCCACCGCGGCCGCCCTGCATCAGCTGTCCACGGAGATCGTGCGGATCTCCGCACAAGCGCCGGTGTTGCTGTGCGTCGACGACATCCAGTTCACCGACTCGCTGTCCCTGCACTGGATCCTGCAACTGGTGCATGCCCTGCGTTCCTCACGCATCGCCCTGGTGGTCGCCGAGTGCACCCTCTCGAAGTCCGCCCATCCGCATCTGCACACGGAACTGCTGCGCCAGCCCAACTACCGGCGCCTGGATCTGCGTGCGCTGTCCCCGGCCGGGGTCGGTGCGGTGCTCGCCGGGCACATGGACGCGCACCGTGCGGCCGCGTTGACGGCGGACTGCCATCGCATCAGCGGCGGCAACCCGCTTCTCGTACGTGCTCTGGTGGAGGACCAGCGGCACACTGCGGCGCTGACCGACGCGAGGCAGGAACTCGTGGTCGGCGATGCCTATGCCGACACCGTGCTCAGCTGTCTGCACCGAGGGCGCACCCCTGCGCTGCGGCTGGCACAAGCACTCGCGATCCTCGACGAACCGGACACCGGAACCGGCCGACCGGTCCGGCTCCTCGACGAGGAGGCGACCGCGGTCGAACAGTGCCGCATCGCCCTGGAAGCGGGCGGGCGCCCCCCGGCGCGCCGCGAGCCGCAAACCCCCCCCCCGGGGCCCCGGCGGCGACAACAAACCACGCACCCACCCCCCCCGAATAACCCCCC
>NZ_JBHTSF010000015.1:0-37284 GCF_042795295.1 Streptomyces sp. NPDC056486 | reverse complement strand
GCACCCCGCACCGGGCCGCCGGGTCGGGACCCTCGAGGTGGTGGCGCCGGCGTTTAACCTGGCCCCCTCCGCCCGGTTCGGGGCCGGCCTCATCTCGGCCGGCCGCTTCCGGCATCCCGTCGCACGGGACACGGTGCTGCAGAACCTCTCCTCGCACGCACGCCGTGATCTGCACCGCCGTGCGGCGGAGCTGCTGTACGAGGACGGGGCCAGCGCCGTGCGGATCGCCCCGCATCTCCTGGCGGCCGAACCCGGCTGCCTTCCCTGGGGGTTGCCGGTTCTGCGGGAGGCCGCGGACCGCTATCTGTCGGGCAACCGCGCGGACGACGCCCACGCCTGCCTGGACGCGGCGCTCGCCATGTGCCGCGACGACGGGGAACGGGTCGCGCTGAAAGCCCAGTTGGCAGGCACCGCATGGCTGCTCAATCCGTCGATCAGCGCCCGGCACCTCGGCGAGCTGGCCTCCGCGCTGCGCGACGGGCGACTGCCCGACCAGCACGCCCTGCCACTGGCGAAGCACCTGTTGTGGCACGGCCGCTTCGAGGAGGCCGTGGAGGCCATCGAGCGGATGGGCCGGGGTGGGGCGAGCGCCGGGCTCGACCCGGCGGGTGCCTCGGACATCAGCGCCACCCGGGAGCTCCTTTCGGCGACGTATCCGCCGCTGCTGCGCTCCGCGGTGCTCTCCGTCCAGGACGGTCCCGTGCCACGGCCCCGCCCGACGGGCGACGTGTCCTCCCGTATCCACGGCGCCGCCGCGCTCACGCGGGTGCTCTCCCAGGGCCCGGGGACCACTGCCGTCGATGACGCGGAAGCGGCGATGCGGGTCATGAGGCTCGGCAAGAACACCCAGGAATGGATCATGTGCGCCGTCGCGGCGCTGCTCTTCGGGGAGCGCCTGGAGGCCGCGGGCAGCTGGTGCGACCACTGGATCGCCGAGGCACGCGAGCGCCGTGTCCCCCTGTGGGAGGCGGAGTTCGCCTCGCTCAGGGCCTCGATCCTGCTGCGGCAGGGCGATCCGGCCGGCGCCCGGAGTCTCGCGGAGCAGGCGCTGGCGCGGGTGCCGGCGAAGAGCTGGGGGGTGTGTCTGGGCGGGCCCCTGGCCAACCTCGTCCAGGCCGCCACCGAGATGGGCGACTACGAGGCGGCCGAGGAGTACCTCGAAGTCCCGGTCCTCGACGGCATGTTCTCGACCCGCTTCGGTCTGTACTTTCTCCACGCCCGGGGCCGCTACCACTTGGAGACCGGCCGTCCCTACGCGGCGCTCGACGACTTCATGGCCTGCGCGAGCCGCATGCGCGACTGGGGATTCGACCAGCCGTCCCTGGTGCCCTGGCGCTCCGAGGCGGCCCGCGCCCACCTCGCCCTGGGCGACAGGGCCAAGGCGCACGCCCTGGCCCTCGAAGAGCTCACGCTGCTCGGCAGCGGTCGGTTCCGCGCCCGCGGGCTCGCCCTGCGCGCCCTCGCCGCGACCGGCGACGCGTGGGCGCGAGTGGACCTGCTCACCGAGGCCGCCGAGACGCTGCAGGCCGCCGGCGACCGGCTGCAGACCGCCGGGGCCCTTGCCGACCTGGGCCGCACCCACCTGCGGGCGGCGCAGCCCACCCGGGCCCACCCGGTCCTGGAGATGGCGGCACGCCTCGCCGAGGAGAGCAAGGCCGGGCCGCTGGCCGCCGCTGTCGCCGAAGACCTGGCCCAGGCCCGGCCGCGACGCGCACCGGTGGCATCCGCCCCGGCCGCCCGGGCGGCAGCGCTCGACCTGCTCAGCGGCGCCGAGCGGCGTGTCGCCGCGCTCGCGGCCCGTGGCCACACCAACAAGGAGATCTCGGAAAGGCTGTTCATCACCGTGAGCACGGTGGAACAGCACCTCACCCGCGTTTTCCGGAAACTCGATGTCAGGGCGCGCAGCGAACTCCCCGTGGAATCGCGGCCGCAAGCGGCCGAGTTGACGTCCTGACGGGGAAGTCATGGGCGCATCCATGCATGATCTGAGAGTGGAGGAGAGACCCTGTATGACCGCTATCACCCCGAGCACCAATGAATACGACGTTGCGATACTCGGAAGCGGAATGGCCGGTGGAATGCTTGGCGCGATCCTGGCACGCAACGGCGTGAAGGTGCTCCTCCTTGACGCCGGAACCCACCCTCGGTTCGCGGTCGGCGAGTCGACGATTCCTTACACCTCCGGAATGACCCGGCTCATCGCGGACCGCTATAACGTGCCGGAAATCATGCCGTTGTCCAGCCACAAGGGAATCAGTAAGCAGGTTTCCAAGTACTGCGGGCAGAAGCAGAACTTCGGGTTCGTGTACCACGAAGAGGGGAAGTTGCAGGACCCCGAGAAGATCAATCAGCTGGTAGTGCCGTCCGCGATCAGGACGGAAACTCATCTCTTCCGGCAGGACATCGACTCGTACCTCTTCAATGTCGCGGTGAAGTACGGCGCGACGCCACGCCTCGCGACCCGCATATCCGATGTCGAGATCGACCCGGCCACGGGCGCCGTGCTGCGCACGGACCGCGGTGAGGAGTTCCGCGCGAGTTACGTCGTCGACGGCAGCGGATTCCGCTCGCCGCTCGCGGAGAAGTTCGCACTGCGCGAGACCCCGACCCGCGCACGCACCCACTCGCGCACCCTGTTCACGCACATGATCGGCGTGGAGCCGTTCGACAAGGCACCGGCCGGCCGTCAGCACAAGCAGCCCAACCCCTGGCACAACGGAACCCTGCACCACGTCTTCGACGGCGGCTGGCTGTGGGTGATCCCCTTCGACAACCATCCCGAATCCATCAACCCGCTGTGCAGCGTCGGCCTCACCCTCGACCCCCGGACGCACCCCAAGGACGAGACGCCCGGCCAGCAGGAGTTCGACGCCTTCCTCGCCCGTTTCCCGGAGATCGCCTGGCAGTTCAAGAACGCCAAGGCGGTGCGCCCCTGGGTGTCCACCGGACGGCTCCAGTACTCCGCCAAGCAGGTCGTCGGCGAGCGCTTCTGCCTGACCTCGCATGCGGCGGGCTTCATCGACGCGCTCTATTCGCGGGGCCTGACCAATACCCTGGAACTCGTCAACGCACTGGGGTGGCGGCTGATCGCGGCCTCCCGCGACGGCGACTGGTCACAGCAGCGTTTCGATCACCTCGAAACACTCCAGCAGGGTCTGTTCGACTTCCACGACGACCTGGTCTACAGCTCGTTCGTCGGCTTCCGCGACTACGAGCTGTGGAACGCGGTCAATCGAACCTGGATGCTCGGCACCATGCTCGGAAATGTGATGCTGGAGGACGCCTACTACCGCTACACGCGTACCGGCGACGAGAAGATACTCCGCGACCTGGAGGACAGCGCGCGCCCCGGTTCACCTCTCCCGGTGAGTGAGGGGTTCAACAGGATGGGCACCCTCACGCGCGAGCTGTGCGAATCCGTGGAGGCGGGGCAGACCTCGCCGAAGGCCGCAGCAGCACGAATTCTCGAGCATATTCGCGGAGCGGACTTCATCGCGCCGTCGTTCAAGTTCGGTGAGCGTGATACGCAGTGCTTCAACATGTCACCGGGGAAGATGGCGACAAACGCCGTGTGGTGCCGTAGAGAAGCCCCCCCTGAAATTGGCCCCCGAATGATCAACGCGAGCAAGGGGCTGGTCAGGATGCGCTTGCGCGGCTGAATCCGGTCGGCGACAGCGGCATACCCCTATCCATTCGATAGGGGTATGCCACTGCAAGGCCCGAAAAAAAGGGGTGTTGGGCGTGAAAGTGGGGACCATAGGCTGCCGGTATGGCGTATGGGCGGATACGGCGTATGCCGAATTCGGAAACCGCCACGCCGACGCGCAGCGTGAAGGGCAGCCAATGAACGCGAGCACCTCGCAGGACGTCACGTACGGGACCGCGAACGACACCCAGCACAGCAAGGACAGTGAATTCATCGCCGTCGTCGGCATGTCGGGCCGTTTCCCGGGGGCCCCGGACGTCGAGGGACTGTGGCGGCTCCTGATGGACCGGGGCCATGCCATTTCGCCTGTACCCGCCGACCGTTGGGACGCATCGGCGCAGCTGGACCCCGAGCGGGAGATCCAGGCCGTCGGAGGTTTCCTCGACGGCGTCGACCGCTTCGACGCCGCCTTCTTCGGGATCTCCCCGCGCGAAGCCGCCGCCATCGACCCACAGCAGCGGCTGCTGCTCGAGGAGGCATGGCGGGCCATGGAGGACGCCGGACAGCAGGTGTCCGGCCTGTCCGGCACCCGCACCGGCGTGTATGTGGGCGCGTCCTGGCACGACTACGAACTCCTGCGCAAGGAGCGCAACGCGGCACACACTTCGCACAGTCTGGTGGGCAATGCCCTGGACGTGATAGCCGCCCGGCTCTCCTATGTCTTCGGCCTTCGCGGCCCCAGCCTCACCGTGGAAACAGGCTGCTCGTCCTCGCTGGTGGCCCTGCATCTGGCCGCCCAGGCACTGCGTCAGGGCGAGATCGAATCGGCGATCGTCGGCGGCGTCAACCTCATGCTCGATCCCCATGTGACCGTGGGACTCACGCACTTCGGGGCGCTGTCACCCGACGGAAGGTGCGCGACGTTCTCCGCGCACGCCAATGGATTCGTACGCGGTGAGGGCGTCGCGGCGCTCTATGTGAAGACCTTGGAGCGCGCGCTGGCGGACGGCGACCGCATCCACGCCGTCATCCCCCGCACCGTGGTGAACAACGACGGCGGCGGTGCGAGCCTGGTGACACCCAGCCCGGACGGCCAGCGCGACCTGCTGACCCGCGTGTACGCGGACGGCCTCGTACCGCCCGGCGCGGTCGCCTACATCGAGGCGCACGGGACCGGCACCGGGCGCGGCGACCCCATCGAGGTCACCGAGATCGGCCGGGCCGTGGCCCGGCACCGCACGGGAGGACCGCTCGCCGTCGGCTCGGTCAAGACCAACATCGGACACCTGGAGGCGGCCGCCGGTATGGCGGGCCTCTTCAAGGTCCTGCTCTGCCTTCGTCACCGCACCGTTCCGCCGAGCCTCCACTCGGCCGAACTCAACCCCGACATCCCCTTCGACGACCTCAACCTGCACGTCGTGCGCGAACCGCTCGCGCTGCCCGGCCACGAACCGCTCTACATGGGCGTCAACTCCTTCGGCTGGGGCGGCACCAACGCCCATGTCGTCGCGATGAGCCCGCCCGAACCGGCCGCCGAGCCCCGTGAGCGGACGCCGGAAACCGGGCTCCCCGCCCTGGTGCCGCTCTCGGCACGGCAGCCTCAGCTGCTCACGGAGCGCGCGACGGAGCTCGACGCGGCGCTGAAGGACACCACCGTCGCACTCACCCACGTCGCCGGCACACTCGCACTGCGCCGCGACCACTTCCCGGCCCGCGCCGCCTTCCTGGCCTCGGACACCGAAGAGCTGCGTACCCGCCTCGCCGCGTTCGCCGCGGCAGCACCGGACGCCACACTGCCGGGCGTCGTGGAAGGGCGTGCCCTACCGCGTGGGCGCACCGCCTTCGTCTTCCCGGGCCAGGGCTCCCAGTGGAGCGACATGGGCTGTGCCCTCTACCGGGACAGCCCGCTGTTCGCCGATGTCGTGCGCCGATGTCGCGCGGCCCTGGCCCCGCACGTCGACTGGGACCTCCTCGACATCTTCGCCGGGACGGCCGGCGATGAGTGGATGTCGCGCATCGACATGCTCCAGCCCACGCTGTGGGCCATGTCCCTCGGCCTCGCCGAGCTGTGGCAGGCCTCGGGTGTGCGCCCCGACGTCGTACTCGGCCACAGCCAGGGCGAGATCACAGCGGCCACCCTCGCGGGCGTCCTCAGCTACGAGGACGCCGCCCTGGTGATGGCGCGGCGCAGCGCGATCGCCCGGCGCACCTCGGGGCAGGGCAGGATGCTCGCCGTCGACCTGGACCGGGAGTCTGCCACCGCCGCCCTCGAAGGGTTCGAGGACAGCGTGTCACTGGCCGTGCACAACGGGCCCAACTCCTGTGTCCTGTCAGGTGAGAAGGACTCCGTCCTGATACTGAAGGAGCTCCTGGAAGCCGAAGGCACGTACTGCAGGCTGGTCAACGTCGACTACGCGTCGCACAGCCCCCAGATGGACCCCCTGGAAGCGGACCTGCTGACGGCTCTCGCTCCTGCCCGGCCCCGCGCCGGGTCGGTCCCGCTGATGTCCACCGTGCGCCGTCGTGTACTCGATGGCCCCGAGATGGACGCCGCCTACTGGGTGGAGAACCTGCGCAGTCCTGTGCAGTTCGCCGACACCATGCAGGCGTTGCTCGACGACGGTGTCACGCATGTCGTGGAGATCAGCCCGCACCCGGTGCTCTCTCCTGCCGTCGAACAACTGGCTGCCGGACGGGCGCAGCCGCCCGCCGTGCTCACCACGCTGCGCCGTCACCACGGCGGCATCGACGACTTCGCCCGATCCCTCGCCGCCGGATATGTGAGCGGTCTCGAACCCTTCGGCGCTCTGCCGCGGCGTGCCCTAGTGCCGGTGCCGGGCTATCCGTTCCGCGGCGAACGTCACTGGACGCCCGTGCGACAACAGATTTCCGGTGCCGTGCGGGCCTTCGATCCGCGCTTCGGTCCGGCCGCCGGGCGCCCCGATGTCCGCCTCGCAGAGCTGGAGTTGGCACTGCCGGACCTGCCGTGGCTGGGCGACCACCGGGTGCACGGCGCGGCGGTGCTGCCAGGGGCTGGCATGCTGACGCTGGCTGTGCACACCGCCCGTGACGGCCTCGGCTCGGGCCCCGTACGGATCGACGATGTCGTCTTCCGCAAGGAGATCGCCCTCGGCGACGCCCCGGTGGGCATCACGGCCGAATGGCATCAGGACGACACCGCACGCGGCGCCTGGCGGCTGCTCTCGCTGGCTCCCGGCGACACACAGTGGACGGTGAACGCGACAGCCCGGATCAGCCGCTCCGCACCGGACTCCGCAGGGCCGGACTTCCCCGCCTGGTACGAGACGGCCCGGGAGACCTCGGCATCGTCCGCCGAGATCTCCGGTGAGGACTTCTACCTCGCCTGTGCCGCACGCGGACTGGAGTACGGCCCTGCCTTCCAGGGTGTGCGGTCCGTGCGGGTTTCCGCCTCCGGTGACGAGGCCGTGGGCGAAGTGATGCTCGGCGAACGGCTGCGGGCCACCAACCGCGCAGGTGTGCTCCACCCCGCGCTGTGGGACGGCGCCCTGCAGATCTCCCTCGCGCTGGACAGCCGCACGGACGGTCCGCTGGTTCCCACGTCGGTCCGGTCCGTGCACCTCGTCGGCGACCTCGAACAGCCCGTCACCCACGCCTGGTCGCACGCCAGGCGTCGCGACGACGGCACAGTCGACGTGACCGTCTTCAACGACGAGCGGAGGCCCCTGCTCGTGATGGAGGCCCTCGTCCTCGAACCACTGCCGGGAGGCGGGGAAGCTCCCTCGGACACGGAGCGGTGGCACCGGGTGCGGTGGACCGATGTCCCGGACCCCGGCTCCGGTGAGGTGCGGGGTGACGGGGCACGCTGGACCGTGGTGTCCGCGGTGTCCGCCGACGCGGGCGACATCGCCGATCGGCTCGCCGACGCTCTCACCCGGTTGGGAGCCCTGGTGACCCGCACCGATACGCCGGAGGTCACCGCGACGGACGGCGTGGTCTTCGTGGCCCCGCCCGCCGCGGCCGGGGCCACCGCGCAGCGCGCAGGGCTCAGCGACCTCGTCGAACTCGTCCGTGCCGGCACTGCCCTCCCCGTCCCCCCGCGGCTCGCGGTCGTCACCGTCGGCGCCCAAGCGGCAGGCGGCGATCACATCCCCGATCCGGGAACGGCCCAATACTGGGGATTCACGCGGGCGCTGCGGCGCGAGCACGGCGAATTCGAGGCGCGGCTCATCGATGTTCTCCCCTCCGACGAGGAGTGGGCCACCGCCTGTGCGGCAGAGCTCGTCGGCACCGCCACGGAGGACCAGGTCGCGCTGCGCGGCCCGCACCGTCTCGCCACCCGGCTCGTCCGCGGCCTGGCGACGGACGAGTCCGCCGCCGTGCTCCCCTTGCCCCGCACCCCGCGTCAACCGTTCCGCGCCGCTGTCGGAGCCACACGCCGCGACGCCTTCGATCTCGTCCCCCTCGACCGGCGTCCGCCGGGCCCCGACGAGGTCGAAATCGAAGTGACCGCGACGGCACTGGAGAGGGCCGGTGCCCGCACCGGGCGGGCCGGGGGGCTCCTGGGCGCCTCCTGCGCCGGAATCGTCATCGAAGTCGGCAGCGACGTCGACGGCTTCAAGGTCGGCGACCGGGTGGTGGCGTGCGCGGCCGACGCGCTCGCCAGCCATGTGACGGTGCACGCCGATCACGTACGCACCGCTCCCGACGGGCTGCCCGACGCCGAGGCAGCCGCACTGCCGCTCGCCATGGCCACCGCCTGGTACGCGCTGGCCGACATCGGCCGACTCGCCCCCGACGACACCGTCCTCGTCCACTCGGCGGCAGGAGGTCTCGGTCTCGCCGCCGTTCAGGCGGCCCGGCTTCTCGGGGCCCGGGTGCTCGGCGCCGACCACGACACGGAGGGACGTCGGCAGCTGGCCGACTTCGGTGCCGACGACGTCTTCGACACCGGCGACCCGTTCTGGCACGAGCGGGTCAGGAAGGCCACGTCGGGCCGCGGCGTGGACATCGTGTTCGGCCCCCTCACCGGCACCGCCGTACGCTCCGAACTCGAGCTGCTCTCCCCCGGCGGGCGGTTCCTCGACACCGGCGCCACCGCGTCGGGCGGCACCGGCCGCTCGATCGACCTCGACGCGCTGCACGGCGGCATCAGCCTGGCCACCATCGACATGGCAGGGCTTCTCGCCATGCGTCCCGAGCGGTTCACCCAAGCGCTCGACACGGCCTGGGACATGGTCGTCTCCGGCAAGCTGGAGCCACTGCCCGTGCACCGCCTCGGTTACGCCGGGCTCACCCCGGCACCAGGTGAGTCGACCGGCCCCGAGCGGATCGTCGTCACCGGGCTGCGTGACATCGACGGGGTGGCTGCCGTGCCGCTGCCCGAGGGGCGGCTGCGTGCCGACGGCACATATCTGATCACCGGCGGCCTCGGCGCCCTGGGGCTGTCGCTGGCCGAGTTCCTCGCCCGCAACGGCGCCGGGCACCTGGCCCTCCTCGGCCGGTCCGCGGTGAGCCCCGAGGCTGAGCGGCGGATCGCCACGCTGCGTGCCGACGGAATCCGGGTGAACACCGTGCAGTGCGACGTCGGTGACCGGGCCGCCCTCGACGCGGCCCTCGACGGACTGCGCGCCGAACTGCCGCCGCTGCGCGGCGTGGTGCACGCAGCCGGGGTGCTCGACGACGCCACGGTCGTCAATGTCACGTCCGAACAGCTGGCCGCCGTGCTGACCCCCAAGACCGACGGGGCACGGCACCTGGACGCGGCGACGGAGCACGACCCACTGGACCTCTTCGTCCTGTTCTCGTCGGCGGCGGCCCTCGTCGGCAACCCCGGCCAGGCGGTCTACGCCGCGGGAAACACCTACCTCGACGCTCTCGCCGAGGCACGCAGACGCCGTGGCCGTCCGGCGCTCAGCGTCCAGTGGGGCCCCGTCACCGACGTGGGACTCGCCGCCGACGACAGCCGACGCGGCGCGCGGCTCGCCGAGCGCGGCATGGGCGGCATCGACGTGGCGGAGGCCTGGCCGGCGCTGATGCGGCTGCTCGACCAGGACGAGCCCGTCGTCGGCTACGTCCCCATCGACCTGCGCCAGTGGTTCGACGCCTATCCCGACACCGCGGCCCTCAAGAGCTGGGAACTGCTACGTGCCGCGGCACAGGACGGCAGCAGTGGCGGTGGGTCCGGGGCCGAGCTCCGGGCACGTCTCGCGGCGGCGCAACCGGACGAACGGGGCGGGATCGTGGAGGGCACCGTGCGGGAACTGGCCGGCCGTGTCCTGCGGATCGACCCCACGTCCATGGAGGGGGACACCCCCCTCAAGGCGCTCGGCCTCGACTCCCTGATGAGCCTCGAACTGCGCAACCGACTCGAAGCCGCCCTCGGCATCAAGCTGTCGCCCACCCTCCTGTGGTCCTACGGCAGCCCGACGGCCCTGGCGACGGCGCTCGTAGGCCAGTTGTCCGAAGCGGGTGGAGCGGACTGACGTCCTCACCGAACCCCTTCTCCGGCCGTCATCACCCCACTGCGAGGAACTCCGTACATGAAGAGCCCGGACATGGATGCCCCGAACACGGACGAGAACACCGGCGCGGAGCCGGGGACAGCCCAGGCCGCACGGTCCGGTGCGACGAAGCAGACCCCGCTCTCCCGCGCGCTGGCCACCGTCCGCAGACTGCAGCAGCGCCTGGACGAGCAGCAGAGTGACCAGCCCATCGCCGTGATCGGTGTCGGCCTGCGTCTGCCCGGCGGCATCAACGATCTCGACGGCTACTGGACGGCGCTGGCCGAGGGCCGTGACCTGGTGCGGCCCATGCCCGCCCACCGCAAAGGGCCTTTCGCCCAAGAGTGGGAGGGGCTTGCGCAGCGAGGCGGCTTCCTGGACGAAGTCCTCGACTTCGACGCGGACTTCTTCGGGATCAGCCCCCGTGAGGCCCGCCATCTCGACCCGCAGCACCGGATGCTCCTCGAGGTGACGTGGGAGGCCCTGGAGAACGCGGCGCTGCCCGCCGACCGGCTCGCGGGCTCCAGCGCGGGGCTCTACCTCGGCATCATGTGGCAGGACTACCGGGACTGGCTGGACGGTGAGCCCGACGCGTACTGGACCACGGGAAACGGGCACAACTTCGCGGCGGGGCGCATCGCCTACGCGCTCGGTCTGAACGGGCCCGCGCTCTCCGTCGACACGGCGTGCTCCTCGTCGCTCGTGGCCGTGCACCTCGCAGTGCAGGCCCTGCGGCGGGGCGAGTGCGAGACAGCCTTCGCGGCCGGTGCCAACCTGATGATGTCGCCGCGGTCCATGCGCCTGGTGCGGGAGACGCGTTCACTGTCGCCGGACGGCCTGTGCCGCACGTTCGACGCCCGGGCCGCAGGCTTCACCCGGGGTGAGGGATGCGGCGCCGTAGTCCTCAAGCGGCTCGATCACGCGGTGCGCGACGGAGACCGGGTGCATGCCGTGATCCGCGGCTCGGCGGTCAATCAGGACGGCCGCTCGGGCGGTTTCACCGCGCCCAATGTGCTCTCGCAGATCTCCCTCATCGAATCGGCACTCGCCTCCGCGCGCCTGGAACCCGCCGACATCGGATTCGTCGAGGCGCACGGCACCGGTACCTCGCTCGGCGATCCGATCGAGATGGAGGCCCTCGTCTCCGCGCTCGGCCGGCGCAACGGTGGCGCGCCGCTGCCGGTCGGTGCGGTCAAGACGAACTTCGGGCATCTGGAGTCGGCGGCCGGAGCAGCCGGACTCGTCAAGGCCATGCTGTGTCTGCGGCACCGGAAGGTACCGCCCGTCGTGCACTTCCAAACCCTCAACCCGCGCATCGACCTGTCCGGCACCGGGATCACCGTACCGACCGCCCTGACGGACTGGTCGCCCGACAGCGGCGACCACGCGGCGGTCAGCTCATTCGGCATGAGCGGCACCAACGCGCAGGTGATCCTCGGTCTGCCGACACAGGACGAGTTGTCGCACGGCGCCCCCGAGGACACCCCGGCGAACCTGCCCGTCACCGGGTTCGAGATATCGGCCAGAACACCCGAGGCTCTTCGGGCGCTCGCCGCCTCCTACACCGAGCGGCTCGGCACGCTCTCCCCCGCCGACTACCCGGCGTTCGCTCACACGGCGACCGCGGGCCGGGCCCGCCTGCAGGCCCGGGCGCGGATCACCGCCGCGACCCCCGCGGCGGCGGCCGACTCGCTGCGAGCCCTGGCTGCCGGGGACGAGGTCACCGAGGCGATGGCCACGGGCGCGGCGGACGGCACCGACGGCGAGCCACTCGGCAGTGAACTCCCGCGCCGTGTCATCGACTTGCCGAGCTATCCGTGGCAGCGGCAACGGTACGCACCGGAGGGAACGGCCCGGCCTGCGGTCGCGAAGGCTGCCGACGCGACGCTCACGCCCCCCCGCCCGAGCGACTACGAGGTCACCTGGCACGAGGCCCCCGCGGTCAGCACCGCCCCGGGGCGCGACCGCCCCGCACTCGTCCTCGCGGGCGACGACACCGAACTGCTCGCGGGCCTCGCCCACGCGGCCGCCGCGCGCGGGTGGGGCGGCACCCTGCTCGTGCCGCAGGGGGCCGCCGTGACCGCGGCCGACGGCTGGCAGACGCGGACGCTGCCCGACACCGCGGGAGCGTGGCAGGAGCTCTGGGACGGTCGCCCGGGCGACACCCCGGCGCGCCTTGTCCTGGCCTGGCGGGCGACGGCGTCCGACGGCGACACCCACTCCCCCGCCGCCCTGTGCGCCGCGCTCACGGCGGCCGTCGCGGCCCTCGATGCGGCGACCGGAGGGGGACGGCGGGCGCTTGCCGTCACGCGAGCCGCCCGTCGTACCGGCCCCGAAGACGCGGTGACGGCCACCGACCACGCCGCCCTGCACGGGCTCGCCCCTGTCCTGGGGCTCGAACTGTCCGCCGCCTGGGGCGGCATGGTGGACCTCCCCGGCGAACCGACGGTGGCCGATCTGGGCACCCTGGTCGACTTCGTGGGCGCGGGGGACGGCCGACACATCGAGGACCTTGTCGCCGTACGCGAGGGGCGGCTGCTCTTCGCGCGGCTGAGGCCCACGGATGCCGAGCCCGCTCCGCTGCCGGTGCACGCCGACGGTACGTACGTCGTGACCGGTGGGCTCGGTGCCGTGGGAGGGCAGTTGACCGGCGACCTGGTCCGCCGTGGCGCCCGCCATCTGCTGCTCATCGGGCGCCGAGCCGAGAACCGGCTCGACGCGGAAGCGACGGAGCTGCTGGCCCGGCTGCGGGACGAGGCCGAGCAGGTCGTCTATCAGGGCGGAGGGTGCGACACCGCCGAGGCCCTGGCCGCCGCGTGCGCGCCGCTCGACGGCATGCCGCCCGTGCGCGGCGTGCTCCACGCGGCGGGGAGCATCGACCGGGCCCCGGCTGCCGCCACCGGGATCCCCGAGTTCACCGCCGCGCTTCGCGACAAGGCATCCGGAGCGTGGTGGCTCCACCAGGCCTCCGTGGGCTGGGAGTTGGACTTCTTCCTGCTGGTCTCATCGGTGTCCGCCGTGTGGGGGACTGAGCAGTGCGCTGCGTACTCGGCTGCGAATGGCGCACTCGACGGTCTTGTCGCGCAACGGGTGTCCGAGGGGCTGCCCGCGGTGAGCGTCGCGTACGGGCCGTGGGCCCTCGACGGCCGGGGTATGGCGGACGCCGTCTCCCAGGAGCGGTACGCACGACTCGGTGTCGGGCCTCTCGGCCCGGCGGCGGGCTGCGCCAAACTCACCGCCAGGGTGCCCGGTCACGCGGGGCACATCGTGGCGTGTCCCCTCGACCCGAACCGCTTCGGGCACGTGATGGCGGGACTGCGGCCACGCGGCCTCTTCGCCGAGCTGGGCGCAGGGGTGGTGACCGAGGGCGCGGAAGAGGCCGCCGCCACCGACCGGAGGGACGCCGCGGGTCCCGCCCCGGAGCCCTGTGTCGTCGGCGCACTCGCCGAGCTCCACGAGGGCGTCCGTCCGGAGGCCGCCCGCGACCATGTCGCCCGTATCCTCGCGGACGTCCTGGGCCACGACGACCCGAGCGCTGTGCGCCGGGACACCGGCTTCTTCGACCTGGGCCTGGACTCGATCGCAGCCGTCGACCTCGTGACCCGGCTCGCCGCGGCGTTCGACGCGCCCCTCACGGTGGCCGACGCGTTCGACCACCCCACTGTCGGTGAACTGGCCTCGCATCTTCTGTCCGCGTCCACCGGGTCGCCCCGCACGGACGCGTCCGTTCCGCCGGCCCGCCCTTCGCCGGTGCTCTCGCCGCAGCATTCCGCCCCCGCTCGGGAGCCCGCCGCGGCCGTTCCCTCCCCCGGCCACCCCGAGCCCGTCGCCATCGTCGGGATGGCCGGGCGCTTCCCGGGTGCCGACGACATCGACGCCTTCTGGGACCTGCTGCGTACGGGCCGGGACGGTGTCGGGACAGTGCCTGCGGACCGCTGGGACGCCGCCGCCTACGCGGCATCGGACCAGGAAGCGGACGAGCCCGGCAGCATTGCCAGTGACCAGGGCGGGTTCCTGCGCGACATCGACCGGTTCGACGCCGAGTTCTTCGGCATCCCGGCCCGGGAGGCGGAGAACCTCGACCCGCAGCAGCGGCTCCTCCTGGAGTCCGCCTGGCACGCGCTCGAGGACGGCCGCATCGATCCCAGGAGTCTGAAGGGCAGCCGGACCGGTGTGTTCGTCGGCATCAGCTACGGCGACTACGCGCGGCTGCTCGCGCAGGACGGCCCCACCGGGCTCGACGCGTACTACAGCACCGGCACCGCCTTGAACGCCGCCGCCGGCCGAATCGCCTACACCCTCGGTCTGAACGGGCCCGCGATCGCCGTCGACACCGCCTGCTCCTCCTCCCTCGTAGCCCTCCATCTCGGCCTGCGCTCACTGCGCTCCGGCGAGACGGACGCAGTCCTCGCCGGCGGCGTGAACGTCATCCTGGATCCGACGGCGTCCGTGGCCGTCAGCCGCGCCCACATGCTCTCCGCGGACGGCCGGTGCCGTACCTTCTCCGCCGACGCCACCGGCTTCGTACGGGCCGAGGGCTGCGGCGTCCTCGTACTGAAGCGGCTGAGCGACGCCCGGCGGGACGGCGATGCGGTCCTCGCAGTGATCCGCGGCAGCGCCGTCAACCAGGACGGTGCCTCGTCCGGGCTCACCGCACCCAGCGGCACAGCCCAAGAGGCGATGTTCGAGGCGGCGCTCGCCGACGCCGCCACCGAAGGTCACGAAGTGTCGTACCTCGAAGCTCACGGCACCGGCACCGCGCTCGGCGATCCCATCGAACTGGGCGCCGCCTGGCGGGTCCTGGGTCCGGACCGCAAGGCCGGAGCACCCCTGCGGGTCGGCTCGGTCAAGAGCAACATCGGCCACTGCGAGTCCGCCGCAGGCATGGCTTCCGTCATCAAGACGGTGCTCGCCCTGCGGCATGGGCTGCTGCCGGGCAACCTGCACTTCTCCGAGCCCAATCCGCACATCGACTGGGAGTCGATGAACGTCCAGGTGGTGGAGTCCACGACACCGTGGCGGACCACGGGCGGCGCCCCCCGCGTGGCGGGGGTCTCCGGCTTCGGGTTCACCGGCACCAATGCCCACGTCGTTCTCGCGGAAGCCCCGGCACCGGATGACGTCCTACGGGTGCAGGACGACGCCCTGCACCTCTTCCCGCTCTCCGCCCCCGATCCGGCGGGCCTCGCCCGGCTCTCCGCGGCCTGGCAGCAGCGCATCGCGGACGCCGACACGGGTGAACTGGCCGCCCTGGCAGCCGCCGCGGGGGCCGGCCGCGCCCACTTCCCCCACCGTCGCGCTCTCGTCGGCCGGGACCGCGAACAGCTCCTCGCCGCTCTGAACAACACCGGCCCGAGGGACGCCGCCCCGCACGGCCGGACCGCGCCCAGGATCGCCTTCCTGTTCTCCGGGCAAGGCAGCCAGTACGCCGGGATGGGGCGCGATCTCTACGAGACCGAGCCGGTGTTCCGCGCCGCGTACGACGCCTGTGACCGCTACCTCGCGCCGGCCCTCGGTGCTTCTCTGACCGATCTGGTCCTGTATCCGGCGGACCCGGACGCGGTCAACGAGACTCGGATCACCCAACCCGCCCTGGTGGCATTGGAGTTCGCCCTCGCCGAGCTGTGGAAGTCCTGGGGCGTGACTCCCTCCGTGGTGATGGGCCACAGCGTCGGCGAGATCTCCGCGGCGCTCTGCGCCGGTGTGATGGACCTGCGCACCGGACTCGGGCTCACGGCCGACCGCGCCCGCCTGATGCAGGCCACGGAGCGCGGCGCCATGCTCGCCGTGTCGGCGCCCGAGGAGGATGCGGCCACCTGGGCCGAGGCCGCGGGGCTCGACCTCGCCGCGGTCAACGGCCCTGGCGCGAGCGTCCTTTCAGGCTCTCCCGAGGCCGTAACCGATCTGGAGAAGCGGCTCACCGAACTCGGCGTGCGACACCGCAGGCTCAGCGTCTCGCACGCCTTCCACTCCCGACTCCTCGACCCGGCCCTGGACGAATTCGCCGACGCCGTCGCTCCGTTGGAGTTCCGGCCCGCCACCGTTCCCGTCGTGTCCAATGTGACGGGGCGCCTCGTGTCGCACGACGAGTACAACGCCGGCTACTGGCGCGAACACGCCCGCCGCCCGGTCCGGTTCCTCGACGGCGTACGCCGGTTGAGCGGACTTGACGTGGACGTGTGTTTGGAGATCGGCCCCGGCCGCACGCTGGTCAGCCTGGTCCAAGGCGCGGGCACCACCCCTCATGGAGGTGTCGCCTACTCCCTACGGCGGGGAGCCGTGGGCCGTGACACCCTGCGCACCGCCGCGGGCAAGCTCTACGAACTCGGCCAGAACCTCGACTGGCGCCGCGTCAACGGCGCGGAGCACGCCGCCCACGGGCGCCACGTCGACGCCCCGCGGTACCCCTTCGCGCCCACTCGCCACTGGACCAGGACCGCGGACCAGGGCGGGCTCATGCCACAGGCCGTCGACCGGTCCGTCGCACGACACGCCCCGGTCGACACACGGGCCGACGCACCGGCCTGGGGCACCGAGCTGCGCTCCCCGGCACTGCGCGCCGGCCGCGTGTTCGCCACCCGGCGCAGCACCGTCTACCCCGCGCACCTGACCGACCATCGGCTCTTCGGCGTCGTCTCGGTGCCCGGCGCCTCCCAGACCGCCACGGTCCTGTCGGCGCTCGGCAGCGAAGGAGCCCACGTCACCCTGGAGGACCTGCATTTCCCCCGCGCCCTGGTGCTCAGAGACGGGGAGCTCTACGACCTCCAGGTCATCGAGGAGGTGCAGGAGCACGGCACCCGCAACGTGAGCGTACAGAGCCTCGTGGACCCCGAGCACGGCCAGTGGCAGGAGCACCTCACGGCGCGTGTCGTGCCTCCGCGCGCGGAGCCGGCCAGAGGCGTCTTCCCGAGGGGGGCCTTCATCGAAGGCGCCGAAAAGCACCTGGACGGCGACTCCTTCTACCTCCATCTGCGCGATGTCGGCTACCACTTGGGCCCGTCCTTCCGCTGGATCCGTGATGTGTGGATCGACGGTGACGAGGCACTGGTCCGGTTCACCCAGCCGGATGACATGAACGAAGACCCTGACGGTTATGAGATCCACCCGGGCCTTCTCGACTCCTGTCTCCAGAGCACGGTGGCCTTCGCGGTCGCGGCCGCGGAGCCCGGCTCCGCCACGGAGGAGGCCGCCCTCGCCATTCCGTTCGCGGCGGCACGCGTCTCGCTGAGCGGACGCCCCGCCCGTCTGCGCGAGCTCTGGGCTCACATACGGGTGGTGAGGGATGGTCACCACAGCGGTGAACCCTCGGACTTCCTCGCCATCCAATCGGCCGACCTGCACCTCTTCGACGACACGGGCGCGACGGTGCTCGACGTCGAGCGCTTCCGGTTCCGCAGCGCGCCCCGTTCGCTCCTGGAGCGGTCGCTGCGCGAACGGATCCGGCACGCGTACGTGCTGCGCAGCGAGCACCTCACGGCGAAGACGCCCGAAGCAGCCGCCCGCACCTACCACATGGCCGTCCTGGACACGCCGGAGCAGCCGCACGCCAAGGACCTGAGGAGCGCGCTCGAAGAGCTGGGGCACCGCGTAACCGAAGCGACGGCGGATCAACTGGACGCGCTGGACGTCGACTTGGTCATCGACCCCCGATTCCTCGTGGCGGCCCCGGACTCCGGCCACCCGGACGACACGACGGCGCCCTGCACGCCGGAGGCGGTTCTCACCTCCGTACGCACGCTTGCCGACGCCCTGCGCGCGACCCCGCAGCACCTTCCCTACGCCGTGCTGTGCGCGGCCCCGGAGCGGGGCGAACCCGATCCCCGGGCCCCACGCCGCGAGGCGCTGTGGGCCATGCTCACCGCGCTCGAAGCCGAGCAGACCGAGCGCAGGCTGCTCCGGGTGGCGGTCGGCACCGCGGGCCGGACGGAGAGCGCCGGTCATGTGGCCCGCGCTCTCACCGACGCGCTCGACACGTCGATTCCGGAAACCCGCCTGGAAGTCGGCGGCGACGGCGTCCGCGCGGTGCGCCTTGTCCCGTGCGACGAGCCCCGGCCCGACGGGCCTCCCGGCTTCGCCACCGACGGGGCAGCACTGATCACCGGGGGCCTCGGTGCCCTGGGACTGAGCACGGCCACCGCGCTTGCCGCGTGGGGGGTACCCGCCATCACGCTCATGGGACGCTCCGCACCGGACGTCGAGGGCCGGCGGGTCATTGCCGCCATCACCGCGGGCGGCACCCGCGTACGCATCGTCAAGGGCGATGTCACCGACCCCGAGGACTGCCGCCGCGCCGTGACCGAGGCGGGCCGGGACGCACCCTTGAAGATCGTGCTCCACCTGGCGGGAACGTCCGACGACCGCGCCTTCGAGCGCCTCGACGACGAGGCCTTCGCACGCGTCTTCGCCGCGAAGGCGACCGGCGCCGCCCATCTGACGGCCGCCCTGGAGGACAGCGGCGACGACCTGGTCGCACTGATCTTCTTCTCCTCGGTGTCAGGTGTGCTCGGCAGCGCCGGCCAGGCCAACTACGCCGCTGCCAACGGTTTTCTGGACGGCCTGGCGCGCACACTGCGGGCCACTGGCACCCCGGCCACGAGCGTGGCCTGGGGCCCCTGGATACCGCACGCGAAGGCGGGCCTCGCCGGGTCCGCGGCGACCGGGGAGGCCATCGGCAGGCTCGGCATCACACCACTCGACGACGAACAGGCCAACGACCTGCTCCAGCTGTGCATCGCGGAACCTGACCTCACCGCCGGGGACGCGCGCCTGGTCGCCGTCGCCGTGGACGCGGTCCGCTACACGGACCGCGCCGCGGGACACCCCAGGGCCATGCTGCTGGGCGGAGCGGCACCGCGGCCGGGTTCCGCGCCCGTCGGCCGTCCGCATCGGGGCCGGCTGAGCGAGCTGCTCAGCGGCTTGGACGACGAGGAGGCACAGGACCACCTCCGGTCCGCCGTCCGTGATTTCCTCGCCGAGGTGCTGGGCGAACGGGGCCCGATCGACGACGATCTCGGCTTCGGCGACCTCGGGCTCGACTCCATCATGGTCATCGACCTGCGCACTCGCCTCTCACACGCGCTCGCCCTCGATCTGCCGGCGACGGCGGCCCTGGACCACCCCACGGTCACCCTGCTCACCGCGTACATAGCGGACCTGCGCGGCATGCGGCAACCCAGCACGGACACCGCCCCGCAACAGACCGATCCTGGTGCTGGCCCGGCCGCCCCCGACCGCGACACCGACCCCACAGCGCTGTCCTTCGACGAACTCGTCCGAGCCGTCCAGGCGGACGTCGCGGATCTGACTGAAGAGAAGTGAGGACCGACACCATGGAGCCCGCAGACATACGCAAGTTGATGGAGGATCAGCTTCGACTGTCCCAGCGTCAGCAGGAGCGGATCCGGCAACTCGAGGACGAGCGGCACGGGCCGGTCGCCGTCATCGGCATGGGCCTCCGGCTCCCCGGCGGGCTCACCTCTCCAGAGGCGTACTGGGACTTTCTGCGCGGCGACACGACGGCCTGCTCCTCCGTCCCCGACGACCGGCCCGGCCTGCGCGCCGCGTACGAACCGGGACCGCCCAAGCCAGGTCGGTCCTACGTCGGCCGGGCCGGATTCCTCAGCGACATCGCACACTTCGACGCCGACTTCTTCGGCATATCGCAGCGTGAGGCGAAACTGCTCGACCCGCAGCAGCGGATGCTCCTGGAAACGGCATGGGAAGCCCTGGAGCGCGGTGGCATCGCCGTGCGCCGCACCGACCGGCTCCCCGTCGGTGTCTTCCTCGGGATGATGGCCTCCGAGTACAGCGAACGACTCGAGAACCGTGCAGACATGACGCGGATCGACCCGTATTACACCACCGGGGGCGGTCTCTGCTTCGGGGCCGGGCGGATCAGCTATGCGATGGGCTTCTCCGGGCCGGTGGCGAGCGTGGACACGGCATGCTCCTCCTCGCTGACGGCGCTCCATATGGCGCTCAAGGCTCTGCGCGGCGGAGAGTGCCGATACGCCCTCGCCTGCGGCTCCAACCTGCTGCTCTCCGCGAACCTCATGGTCTCGCTCTGTCAGACCAGGGCGCTCTCCCCCGACGGCCGCTCCAAGTCCTTCCTCGCCTCCGCGGACGGCTACGGCCGCGGCGAGGGCGTCGGAGCGGTCGCCTTGATGCGCCTGGCCGACGCCGAACGCGAGGGCCACCCGATCCTCGCCGTGATCCGTGGCTCCGCCGTCAACCACGACGGCGCCGCCTCCGGCCTTACCGCCCCCAACGGCCCCGCCCAGGAAGAGGTCATCCGCGCCGCTCTGGCCGATGCGCGCGTGGCGGCGGGCGACCTGGGCTGGATCGAGGCGCACGGCACCGGAACCGTCCTCGGCGACCCCATCGAGGTGGGCGCCCTGGACGGGGTGGTCGGCCAGGCGGTGCGGGAGCGCGGAATTCCGCTGGCCATCGGAAGCGTCAAGTCGCGGATCGGCCACCTCGAGGCCGCCTCCGGCATGGCCGCCCTCATCAAGACGGTTCTCATGCTCCAACACGGCGAGATCCCCGCGGCCGCCACCCCCGACGACGGTGACCTCAACCCGCACATCCCGTGGGACCGCATCTCCTTCACCGTGCCGCGCGAGAACCAGCCCTGGCCCAAGGCGCTGGGACGCCGGGTGGCCGGCGTCAACTCCTTCGGCATGAGCGGCACGAACGTACACGTCGTGCTCGAGGCGTACGCCGCGCCGGTCGAAGCGCCCACGTCCGCGCCCCGCGGACCTCGCCCGGAGCTGCTCACCCTCTCCGCCAAGGATCCGGCCGCGCTCGCCGATCTCGCGGCGGCAGTCACCGACCGGCTGCGCAAGACCGAGCCCGGCCTGGTGCCCGCACTGTGCCACACCCTGCGCAGCGGCCGGGCTCCGCTCCCCTACCGCATCGCGGTCACGGGGACGTCCGCGGCCGAACTCGCCGACGCGTTGACCCGTGCGGCGCACGGGACAGCGGCCCGGCCGCAGGCCCCGATGCGCCGGGGCACGGTACGGGCGCACGCCGACGCGAAGAACCTGACAGCCCTGGCCGCCGCGCTCGCGGACGCCTATCCATGGCTGGCCGCACCGGTCCCCGGAACCTCCGCTCAGCTCGACGCGCAGCACCAACTGGCGGCACTCGTCGGGGCATTCGGGATCCAGCTGGCCGTGCGCCACGACGCGCCCGACGACGAGACGGCCTATTGCCTGGACGGGGAGGAGGCCGGAGCGGCCCCCGTCGGCGCACTCCTGGACCTGCTCGGCCGGCTGTTCGAAGCCGGGGCAGAGCTGCGCCTTGACGCCCTGTGCCCGCCGGGCACCAGGCGTCTGGGAGACCTGCCCACCTACCCCTTCCGGCGCAACCGCTACTGGGTGGCCGAACCGCACATCGGCGAGGAGGGCGACGCGCCCGGCAAGGGCGGCGGCTCCGGGGACGCGGGGGCGGGCACCCCGAGCCCGGACGGCATTCGGACCTTCCTGGACGGTGTTCTCAAGGACGCGCTCGACGCGCCCGGCGGGCTCGACATGGAGCGCTCGTTCCTCGACGCCGGCGGGGATTCGTTCATCTCCACGCTGTTCATCACCAAGATCGAGGAACGGTTCGAGGTCGGCCTCACACCCGAAGACCTGCCGCTTGACCTGTCGTTGGAGACATTGCTGAGCCGGCTCACGGCGGACATCACCGGCCGTGCCACCACCTCCGCGGACGCGCGCGGAGCCGATACACAGGAGCGTTGTGCGTGAGTGCCATCATCCGACCGCTGCGCCACAACGACCCGGCCGTGCGGCTCGTGGTCTGCCACCACGCGGGGGGTTCCGGCAGCGTCTACTTTCCGTTGAGCCGTCAGCTGCCCGACGACTGGGACGTACTCCTGGTCGACCTGCCCGGGCGAGGCACAGCGCACCGGGCCACGCCGCTGCGGGACATCACCGAGATGGCCGCCCATGTGACGGCCGCGGTGCTGCCGTGGGCCGGTCCCCCCCTCGCGCTGTTCGGGCACAGCATGGGCGCCGTCGTGGCCCTGGAGAGCGCGCGCCGGCTCACGGAGCGTGGAGTGCGACCCGCGTGGGTGGGCGTCTCCGGGCGGGTCGCGCCGGAGACGACCGGGCGCACCGACCCACTCGATCCGAGACTGTCGGACGAGGCGTTGCTCACGGCTCTGAGCGCCATGGGCGGAATCCCCCAACGACTGGACGAGGTACCGGAGTTCCGGCAGCGGTTCCTGCGTCTGGTCCGTGGCGATCTGCACGCGCTCGGCGCCTTTCGCCCGGCCGAGGAGCGCCGCAAGCTCGACGCACCGCTCACCGCTTTCGGTGCCACAGGCGACGACCTGGCGCCCGTGGCCACCCTGCACGCATGGGCGGCCGAGACCACCGGACCCTTCCGTCAGCACACCTTCGACGGCGGGCACTTCCACTTCCTGGACGACGGCTTCGACCGGCTCGGACGGGCCGTGGTGCGGGAGGTCCGGTCCGCCCTCGGCGCCTTGTCGAAGTCCGACCCCATGACCACCGACGCCCACAGGAGGCGCCCGGCATGAACCCGAAAGTCACCGACACCGACCAGCAGGTGGACATGCGCCGGCTCATGGCCGGATTCCCCACCGGCGTGTGCATCGTGACCTCCCTGGACGACGGCGTCCCTCGGGGCATGACCTGCACGTCCCTGTGCAGCGTCGCCCTGGAGCCGCCCACCCTCCTCGTCTGTCTGCGCCGGGGGAGTCCGACCCTTGCCGCGGTCCTGGCGAGCCGCGGCTTCGCCGTCAATCTGCTGCACGACGAAGCCCAGTCGTCGGCTGAGCTGTTCGCCTCCGGAAGGGTGGACCGCTTCGACCGGGTCGGCTGGCATATGGGCGAGGGAGCGTGCGGGCCGCATCTCGTGAACTCGGCGCACACCATCGCCGACTGTCGCGTCAGCGAAGCGAGCGAGGTCGGCGACCACGTGGTGATCATGGGCCGGGTGCAGCGCATGAGCCAACTTCAGCCAGAACTACCGCTGTTGTACGGTCTGCGCCGGTACGCGACCTGGCCTCAGGCCGTGGCCGACACCGACCCCTGCCTCGACTTCATCAACTGAATCCGGCGCGCGAGTTGAGCAACCTGGAAGTCGCGATGCCGCAGAGGGGTTCCTACGCTTCCTAGCAGGACGAGGGTCAACCGTTCCGCCCCATTCGTCGCACGCCTCGGCGTGCCCTGCCCAGCAGAGGAGATGTTGTGCCCGCAAGCAGTCGGGACGCAGCCGCGGCCGATTCCCCGGAACGCGTTCGAGCCGATGTGTGTGTCATCGGGTCCGGAATTGTCGGACTGATCAATACCATGGCGCTTGCCAAGAGGGGCCTGACCGTCGTCTGCATCGACCAGCCCACCGACAAGCAGCAGCAGAGCTACAAGGTCGGCGAATCGCTGCTGATCTTCTCCAACGCGTTCCTGCGCACGCTCGGCGACCTGGACGACTCGCTCAACCAGTCCTTCCAGAAGGCCGGTTTCTGGATGGCTCACGGCTTGGAGGGGCGCAAGGAGTTCGACGGATCGGTCACCGAGTGGGGCTTCCAGAGCAAGCTGCCCGAACGCTGGTACGACAAGTTCAACAACGCGTTCTTCCCCCGTGTGATGTTCCAGGACTCGCAGATCGTGCGGCCCGAGATCGAGGCCGAACTGCGCGAGCGCGCACGGAAGATGGAGAACGTCACCCTGCTGGACGAGACCGGCCTGGTCCGTGACATAGAGCTCGGCGACGACGACGCCGACCACCTGATCACCTGGGTCTCGCGCAACAAAAAGAAGACCGGCGAGATATCCGCGCGCTGGATGGTCGACTGCTCCGGTCGCGCCCGGTTGCTCGCCCGCAAGTACGACCACGATCTGCCTCTGGACGAGGAGTTCAGGACCACCGCCGCATGGGCGCAGTTCTCCCACTGCACCGACGACCTCTTCGACGAGCGCTGGGCCTATCAGTTCCCCGACGGTGACGTGGCGCGCCGCGACCGCAACACCTTGCATCTCTGGGGGCAGGGCTACTGGATCTGGGTGATCCGACTGGCCGGGGACCGAGTCAGCATCGGTGTGTCGTACGACCGGGGACGGCCGCCGGAGGACGGCAACGCGCGCGAGGTGTTCTGGAAGGTGCTGCGCCGCTATCCGATGCTGGACTGGCTCAAGGAGGAGAACCTCCTGGAGTTCAGCGCGTACCGCGACGTGCAGCACTGCACCGACACCTTCGTCTCGCCCCGCCGGTACGCCATGGTGGGCGACGCCTCGTCAATCATCGACGCGTACTACAGCCAGGGCATCTCGCTGTCCATGACCGTGTCCTGGCACATCGCGAACATCGCGCAACGGGACGTCCAACTCGACACGCTCGATCTGGACTACCTCAACCACGTCAACCGGGCCGCCACCGCGGACTGGCGCATCATGCGCTCGATGGTCCGTTCCAAGTACAGTCCGGCCATCGCCGACAGCCGCTTCTTCATCCTCGACCACCTGCTCGACCTGACGATCTTCGGAGCGGCGATGCTGGGCCGCTTCCGCTCAGCGCGCTGGCTGATCGAGACCGGTGGTCGCACGACGGCGGAGACGACCGAGCACGCACAGTTGCGAGAGGGTCTGAGCCGCCGGCTGTTCCTCTCACAGTCCGCACCCTGGCACCGGCTCGACCCGCATGTGGTCGCGGGTGCCGTGGAGCGCTGGCACCGCAGCCTGGAGCGGCGTGCCGTCTGGCGCCTCGAGAACAAGGTCGAGCTGCCCGCTGTCAAGGCCGGGTTGCGCGCCCACGGAGCAGTTCCCGCCATCTGGAAGCTGCCGCTGAAGCAACGCTCGGAGCACATCGACATCACCCTGCCCGCGCCCACGAGCGAGCCGGAGTTCCTGCAAGTCAAGGGCGATGAGCACCGGCCGGTTCACATGGCCGTTTCCGGGACGGCGCTGCTCACGCTCGCGTCGGTCGCCACGCTGGTCGATATCGCCGACACCCAGGTGCGCAGGCTACGCGGCCTGGCCGGGGCGCGGCGCCGGCGCAAGAGCGGATGGTGAGACGCCGGTAGTGCCCGTCGCCCGGCTCACCGGCGCCGCCCCCGCCGAGCAGGCGGGTACGGAGCCGGACGCGCTCAGTGTCCGTAGCGCACTCGGGTCAGGCGCTCCGACAGATCCCAGAGCGCCACCGCCGTCTCCTCGTCGTGCACGGTACGGCGGCCCTGCCGCGGCGTGGGGGCGCCCCGCATCTGCAGCCGCCCCTTCGGCGCGATGTACGAGCCTCCCGGCAGGCCGGGGACGGTGGCCGCGTAGAGCGACGGCCTGGCGCCCTGGACAACCGGCTTGGCGAGCAGCCGGATGAAGCGGGGGGCCACGGCTCTCCACAGCGGGCCGTGCACGGAGTTCTTGGTGATGACGCCCGTGTCGCTCAGGCCGGGAATCGCGATCATGCTGCGCAGCGGCAGCCCCTCGGCGGTGGCCCAACGGTGCAGCTGCGCCGAGAAGTAGACGTTGGCCCGCTTCGACTGCGCGTAGGCGAGGCTGGGGTTGTAGCGTTGTTCGCCGTTGAGGTTGTCCAGGCTGAACCGGGCGGTGAGCTGCCCCTCGCTGCTCACCGTGACCACGCGGGGCTCCGATGATCGCAGCAGATACGGCAGGAGCCGGCCCGTGAGCGCGTACGCCCCCAGGTGGTTGACGCCGAACTGCGACTCGAAGCCGTCGGCGGTGCGGGTGAGGGGAGGCATCACCACCGCCGCGTTGTTGATGAGCACATCGAGCCGCCCGTGGTCCCAGTTCTCCGCGAAGCCCTGCACCGACTTCAGATCCGCGAGATCCAGCAGCCTCACCTCCACCCGGGCGCCCGGAACTTCGGCCCGTATCCGCAGCACCGCGGCCTCACCGCGGCTGCGGTCCCGGCACGCGAGGACCGTGTGGGCGCCGCGTCGGGCGAGCTCACGGGCGGTGACATAGCCGATACCACTGTTGCCTCCCGTCACCACGACCAGGCGGCCCGACTGGTCCGGCATCTGCTCCTCCGTCCAATTCGTGACGGGCGCCGCAGCAGAGCGGGAGTTCAGCGTTTTCGATGCACTCGACTTCTTGGACATGAGGAATTATTCCCTTGCCGTGAGAAGGGATTCGGCCATCGGGACTGTATCGCCACACTTCCGCAAAGAGCCATGGAACTCGGGCAGGTGAGCAATCACGAAGAAGACACCGATGAGGGCGGCACAAGATACTTGTGGCCGCCGGGCCTTCGCGCTGTCGGCGACCTCATTCTTGAGTTTCCTGTCGACCTATCCGTGGAGGATGCATGGGCGTGATCGGTGAGCACGCGGTGGTAGTGGGCGGCTCCATGGGAGGGCTCGTCGCCGCAAAGGCTCTGGCGTCGCGATTTCGCCAGGTCACGGTTATCGACCGTGACACCCTTCCGGAGCGGCCCGAGAATCGCCGGGCGATACCGCACGGCAGTCATGCTCATGCGCTGCTCATCAGTGGCCGTCTGGCCCTGGAAGAACTATTTCCGGGGCTTACCGATGAACTCGTGGACGGTGGCGCGATTCTCTTCGATCCCGGTCATGATCTGCTCTTCTACCAAATGGGCGCCCTGCGGACCCGCTTTGCCAGCGGACGGCTCGGCGTCAGCCTCAGCCGCGCATTTCTGGAGTACAACGTGCGTGCCCGGGTGCGGGGCCTTAAGAATGTGAACGTCCGCGACCGGACACTGGTGCGCTCCTTCCTGGCAGGCGGTGGCCGGATCACCGGCGTCGAACTGGCGGGCGGCGAGCGGATCTGGGCCGATCTGATCGTCGATGCCACGGGGCGCGGCGGCGGCGGCGCGGCGCAGTCGCTCCAGCGGTACGGCTATCCGGCGCCGGAGGTCGACACCGTCAAGATCGACGTGGGCTACACGACGCTGCTTCTGAAACGCAGGCCCGGCGATCTGCACGGCGACGGCCTGCTCTACCTGATGAGCGCCGTGCCGCCGCACGACAAGCGGGCCGCCGCCGCGTTCGCGGTGGAGGGAGACCGCTGGATGGTGACGCTCGGCGGCTGGCACCGCGCCCACGCTCCGGTGGACCGGGAGGGTTTCAAGGAGTTCGCGGCTGCTCTGGAGGCTCCGGAGATGGCGGAGCTGCTCGCGCGTGCCGAGCCTTTGGACGACAAGGACGCCCGGAAGTTCACCTATCCGGAGGCCCGGCGGTGCTATTTCGAACGGCTGCGTCACCTACCCGGCGGATATGTGGCACTCGGCGACGCCATCTGCAGCTTCAATCCGCTCTACGGCCAGGGCATGACCGTCGCCGCCCTGGAAGCGCTCGAACTGGGACGCCGCCTGGACCAGTTCGGGAGCCCCTCCGCACCAATGGCGCGCTCCTTCTACCGGGCCGCGGGAAAGATCATCGATACGCCGTGGCAGATGGCGACCAGCAGTGACTTCGTCTATCCGGAGACGCAGGGACGGCGCCCGCCCGGCATCGAGTTGCTCAACGCCTACATCCGGCGCGTGATGCTGGCCAGTCACGTGTCCACGTACTCCCATCGCGTCATGCTCGACGTGCAGCACCTGCTCGCCTCGCCGTCCTCGGTGATGAAGCCCGCGACCGTCGTGCGTTCCCTCCTCGCCGCCCGCCGTTCGCCGGCGCTGCGGCGGGTCGCCCGGAAACAGCCGTAGCAACCGCGCCGCACCTTCCAAAGGGCCCACACGCCGGTACGCGGCACCCCGCCCTGCGTGCGGCATCGACCGGTGCCCGTGTGTGACGTCCCCGCGCCACGCAGCCCTCGACCGAACCAGCGATTGGGAACACAACCCATGTCCCCTGCCACCGCTCGTGGCTCCGCCCTGTCCGCGCTCGTCGGCAACACACCTGTCCTGCGGGTGTCCGAGCCGTTCACTCCGCCCGACCGCGGATTCTGGGCCAAGCTCGAAGGCTTCAACCCCGGCGGCATCAAGGACCGCGCCGCCCTGTACATGGTCGAACGGGCCCACGCCCGCGGCGACCTGCTGCCGGGCCGGCCGATCGTCGAGTCCACGAGCGGCACCCTGGGCCTTGGTCTCGCTCTCGCGGGCACCGTCCACGGCCACCCCGTCACGCTCGTCACCGACCCGGGACTCGAACCGTCCATGACCCGGCTGCTCATGGCGTACGGCGCACGCGTCGACACCGTCGCCGAGCCCCATCCCGTCGGCGGCTGGCAGGAGGCACGCCGTACCCGCGTCGCTGAACTCCTGCAGGAGATTCCCGGCGCCTGGTGCCCCGATCAGTACAACAACCCCGACAACGTCGCCGCCTACGCCCCGCTCGCCCTCGAGCTCGCCGACAGTCTCGAGCAGATCGATGTCCTCGTGTGCAGCGTCGGCACCGGTGGCCACTCCGCAGGCATCTCCCGCGTACTGCGCCGGCTGCGACCGCGGCTGCGCCTGGTCGGCGTGGACACCATCGGCTCGACCATCTTCGGCCAGCCGGCCCGCCCCCGTCTGATGCGTGGCCTCGGCTCCAGCATCCACCCGCGCAACGTCGCCTACGACGAGTTTGCCGAGGTGCACTGGGTGGCGCCCGGCGAAGCGGTCTGGGCCTGCCGACAGCTGGCCACCCTGCACTACGCGACCGGCGGCTGGAGCGTCGGCGCGGTCGCACTCGTCGCCGGCTGGCTGGCCCGGACTCTGCCCGCGTCGGCCCGGGTCGTGGCCGTCTTCCCGGACGGCCCGCAGCGCTATCTGGACACGGTCTACGACGACGCGTACTGCGCCGCGCACGGCCTCCTGGACGTGCTGCCCGCGCCCGACCCTCAGGTCGTCGCCAGATGCGACGAGGAAGAGATCACCCGCTGGACGCGGTGCACGCGCATCACCGATCCGCTCTCCGCGAGAGCCGACGTCCGGGACGGTGGAGCGGCCCGATGAAGAAGACCCTCGCACAGGTGCGCGGCTACGACCGCAGCGTGCAGCTCCTGCTCGCCAACCAGTTCACGATCAACCTCGGCTTCTACATGCTGATGCCGTACCTGGCCCAGCACCTGTCCGGCACGCTCGGCCTCGCGGGCTGGGTCGTCGGCCTGGTCCTCGGCGTCAGGAACTTCAGCCAGCAGGGCATGTTCCTCATCGGCGGCACCCTCGCCGACCGCTTCGGGTACAAACCCTTGATCGTCGCCGGGTGCCTGCTGCGCACCGCGGGCTTCGCCACGCTCGGCCTCGTGGACTCCGTCGCGGCGCTGCTCGCGGCATCGGCGGCCACCGGCTTCGCGGGCGCCCTGTTCAATCCGGCGGTACGCGCCTACCTGGCCGCCGATGCGGGGGAACGCCGCGTCGAGGCCTTCGCCCTGTTCAACGTCTTCTACCAGGCGGGCATCCTGCTCGGCCCGCTCGTAGGCATGCTCCTGACCGGCATCGACTTCCGGCTCACCTGCCTCGTGTCGGCCGCCGTCTTCGGCCTGCTGAGCATCGTGCAGATCCGCGCGCTGCCCACCCGCCGTGGCCGGCGGACCGCTGCCACGGGCGTCATCGGCCAGTGGCGCACGGTTCTCGCCAACCGGGCCTTCCTGCTCTTCGCGGGCGCCATGACCGGCGCGTACGTCCTGTCCTTCCAGGTCTATCTGGCCCTTCCCCTGGAAGTGCGGCGGATCGGCGGCGCGGGGGAATCCGGGACCGTCGCGGTCGCCCTGCTCTTCGCCGCGTCCGGTCTCGTCACGATCCTCGGGCAGACCCGGATCACCGACTGGTGCAGGCGGCACCTCACACCCGGCCAGGCGTTGGTGCGCGGCCTGCTCTTCATGGGCAGCGCGTTCGTACCGCTCGTCGCGGTGAGTGCCCTGCCGGTGCCCACCGAGGGCAGTGCCGGGCGCTGGTTGCTCGCCGCTGTGCCGCCTCTGCTCGCCGCACTGTTGCTGGCGGTGGGCACGATGATCGCGTACCCCTTCGAGATGGACACCGTCGTCCGGCTCGCGGACGACCGACTCGTCGCCACCCACTACGGCCTCTACAACACGGTCTGCGGCATCGGCATCACCCTCGGCAACCTGCTCACCGGTGCAAGCCTCGACGCCGCCCGCGCGGCCGGGGTGCCCGCCCTGCCCTGGCTCGCGCTGCTCGCCCTTGGCCTCGGCAGCGCGGCGGCCCTGCACGGCCTGCACCGGACAGGGCGACTGGCCCGCCCGCAGCCCGTAGGCGGCTGAGGGGGGCAGCACGGGCAGGCTCTTTCGCTCGACGACACGGATGCCGAGGCTTGTCATCTCCAGCGGTCTCCTCGTACGGCGACGGGGCCTGCCGACGCGGTGGCGTGCCGTCCCCTCACCTCCAGGAGCCCGTCCTCGTTCCAGCGGCCCAGGTGACCGGAGACAGCGAACGAAGCACGACGGACCGGCGCGGCGAACGCGCCGAGCGCACCGAGGTGGTCGAACGGCAGTGCCGCACCCGCCGCCCAGATCTCACCCGTGCCTCCCGCAGGCACCGCCTGACCGTCCACGTCACGAATGGTGATCCGTACATGCGGCGACGCCCTGCCCACGATCCGGCCCTCGTGCGGCTCACGGCCGCCGTCGGCCACGTGCTCGGCCGCTGCCCAGGGGAGGGCACTGTCCAAGGGGCAGAACTCCGCAAGCAGCGTTGTATGAGGCAGCAGTTGGAAGTGTCGCTCGACGAGTTCGCGCGAGCACGGTTCGCCGACAAGGACCACCTTCCTCAGGCGCGTCGACGGCCTCCGCTCGATCCCTGCCAGCACCTCCGCGTATGCCGCGGGTCCGAACACCGCGGCGTCGAACCGTGCACCGTCCCGCGGCAGAGCAAGGGCGGCGGGCTCTCCGCCACCGCCGGGCGGCTGCCTGCGGTGGAGCGTGCCGCCACCCGAGACCGCCCACCACAGCGCGGTCAGCGTCGAAGGTCCGCCCGGCCCCTGACAGCAGAGCACGCCCCGTTCCGCACGGCCGGCCCTGCGGGTGCGGTCCGCCAGCGCCAGGAGCCATGCCTTGTGGTCGATGAGGTGGCCGGTCGCGTGGCCGACCCGATCTTGTTCGACCAGCAGATACGCCGCGTCGGTCGGCCCTGAACGGGGCAACGAGCGGTCGGAGCGCAGCGCGGAGAGGCGAGCCATGACCCCGCTGTCGTCCAGGACGAGCGCAGGGAGCTGCCAGTCGGCCCGGTTCGCGGCGCCGCACAGCACAAGCCGCGCACCGCTCACCTCGGAGGTCTGCGCGATCAGGCTGCGGTCGGCGCCACTGGGCACCGGCGTGCACACCCCGCCGGCCTTCAGGACCGCCAACTGCGCCACAAGCGACTGCACATGGTCCGAGGCATGCACGATGACAGGGTCGCCGAGCTGAACGCCGTACCGCAGCAATGCCGACGCTAGCTGGACCGAACGTCTCTCCGCCCCGTCGTAGGTGACGCTGCACCAGCCGTCCTCCACCGCCGTTGCGTCCGGTCTGCGAGCAGCGGCCCTGCTGAACAGGCCATCGAGCGTGACGGCGGTCCCCCGTCGGTCGCCATCCGGAGGGCGGCGGACCGACGGCCCGGCCCTCCGTGACGTGTCGGCCGTGATCGGGGGTACTACGCTCACCGGAGCCTCCTAGGGGCAAACTGCTCAAATCGGGTGGATGGACGGCGCGCAGAGGTCAGGAGCCGACCATCGACGGACGCTCGGCGGACGGGAGTTCAACACCATCCGCGCCGGCGCTCAGCCCGCGGCAACCACCGGCGACACGCCCAGCTGCCGTGTCACCGTGGACACCACTTCGTCCTGACGCTCGGCGAGGTAGAAGTGCCCACCGCCCTCGAAGACTTCGAGCTCGAATCCAGCGGCCGTGTGACCGGCCCAGGCCCGAGCCTCTTCCAGGGTGACCTTCGGGTCGGCGTCCCCCGCAAGCGCAGTGATCGGCGTGTGCCGCAGGGCAACGCCGGGCGGGCAGCGGTAGGTCTCGATGGCCGTGTAGTCGTTGCGGACGGGCGGCAGGATCAGTTGCAGCAAGGACGCATCGGCGAGCGCCTCGGGCTCCGTGCCTCCCAGCGACAGGATCTCCTCCACCAGGCCTGCGTCGTCCCGCAGATGGACGCGTTCGTCCCGGTACGTGGAAGGCGCTCGGCGTCCGGAGACGAAGAGGTGCGCGGGAGCCGTGCCCGCGGCCTCCATGCGCAGCGCCACCTCAAAGGCGACGATCGCACCCATGCTGTGTCCGAACAGAGCCGGCGCGGAACCGTCTCCCGGGCGCACCCAGGGCCGCAGCGCCTCGTACGCCATGTCGGCCATGGACCGGACGTCGGTGAGAAACGGCTCGGCGCGCCGGTCGTGACGGCCCGGATACTGCAAGGAGAGCCCTTCGACAGCCGGGGCGAGGCGCGCCGACAGCTGATGGAAGGTGCTCGCGGCGCCGCCCGCGTGCGGAAAGCACGCGAGGCGCCGACTGGCGGCAGGGGACGGATGGAACCGTCGCACCCAAGCGTTCGCCGTCGTGGTCAACTCCACCATGGGCCTTCCCCGTTCGTCTGCTTCGCTGTGCTGAGGGGGTGCGGGCGGTCCGTACCACCGCCAACTCTTGCCTGAGCCGGGCGGGGCGCGCATCTCTCTCGTTGCCTGATTGCCCGCTCCGTCCAGACACCCGGAGCGGGCCCTTGAACGGCTCAGTACGAGTTCCCCACCCGCGCTCTCGCCGGTCCGGCCGCATACGAGACGGTCCCGGCCGACGCTGCCGCCGCGGACACGGTGAACTCGTCGGCCTCCGGGCCCTCGCTCAGCCCCAGCAGGCGGAGCTTCCGCGTGGTCTGGCGGGGCAGCACGTGGTGGGGCCTCTTGAACATCCGCAGGCTCGCGGGGGCCACCCCTAGTACGGTGAGCTCGTCGAGGCGGCCGTTCTCCACGGCGTCCGCGAGCTTGGTGACCGAGAGGTCGGGGTGCTCGGCAAGTACCTCCGCGATGATCCGCAACGCCAGGGGCAGGCGTCCACACAGCCGGGCGAGCCGAACGGCGTCGCGGTCCGCCCCCGCGATGCGCTCGGCGCCCGCCAGGTAGGAGAGCAGCTCCACCGCCTCCCCCAACGTGAGGGCGGACAGCTCGATCCGGTGCACTCGCCCCTGAGGTAGCGGGCCTGCCTGGCGACGACATCGGCTGGTGACCACGACGGCCGACGGTCCCGCGGCCAGCAGCGGAGCCAGTTCCGGCAGGTCGTGGGCGTCGTCCAGGAACAGCAAGGCGCTTTTGCCGCAGAGCAGTTCACGGAAGAGCCGGGTCCGTTCGGGCAGGCCGGCGGGAAGGTCCGGTTCTCGGACACCGAGGCTGCGCAGCACGAGGCCGAGGGCTTCGAAGGCCCCGAGGGGACCGCGCCGCGGACTGCTTCCGCACAGGTCCACGAAGAGCTGGCCATCCGGAAAACGGTGCACGGTCTCATGGGCCAGATGGAGACCGAGCGCACTCTTGCCGACCCCGGGGGCGCCGTCGATCACGGCGATCCGCGGGGCCGCCCCAGGCCCGGCAGGCCCCTCGGCCAGGAAGTCCGCAAGGTCCCGCAGCTGAGATGAGCGCCCTATGAATCCGCGCGCGGTGGGCGGCAGTTGCGCGGGGCGCGGGGCGCGCTGCCCCGGGATGCGGCAGCTCTTCGGGCCGTTCGGCGCGGGCCGGTCGTTGCGGATTCGGTCGTGGAGGAGCCGCAGCCCGGGCCCGGGGTCGACCCCGAGTTCCCGACGGAGCATTTCGCGGGTCTCGCGGTACACGGCGAGCGCTTCCGCGCGCCGGCCGCAGGACTCCAGCGACACCATGAGCAGGCCCCGCAACCGCTCACGCAGCGGTTCCCTGGCAGCCAGGTCGCGCAGCGACGCGACCGTCTCCGCATGCCGGTCCATCGTCAGCATTTCGGAGGCCCACTCCTCGACCGCCGTGAAGCGCAACTCCTGCAGCCGGATCCGCTCCACGCCCGCAAAGGGGCCGGGCACGGCTGTGTAGGCCGCACCGTGCCACAGCCCGAGAGCCGACTCCAGCAGGCCGAGGGCCGCCTCTCGCTCGCCACAGGCCTGCAGCCTGCGCGCCTCGGCATGCCGCTGCTCGAAACTACGCGCGTCGACGTCCTCGGGATTCATCCGCAGCGCATAACCGCCCCCGGTCGACATCAGCGCACAGCCAGCGCCCTCATCCTCACGCGGAAGATCGAGGGCTCGGCGCAGACCGGCGACATAGGTGTGCAGCGCGCTGTCCGCGGTCCGCGGAGGCTCACTGCCCCAGACAGCGTCGAGCGTCTCCTCGACGCTGACCGCTCGGTTGAGGTGCCCCGCGAGGAACCCGAGAACGGCCCGCTGCTTCGGCGGTCCGACTGCCACCTTCTGTCCGTGCCGCCACGCGCCGACATTTCCCAGCAGTTCCAACCGCATTGGCCCCCCGTTCGCCACCGTCCACCTCCATACCCCAAGGCCGTATCGGTATCGAGCGTTGCCCCCGACGTGGCCTTCCGTCATCGCCGAGGTTGCTCATCTCGCTTCGTTCTTGATTCAGCAAGCATGAAGAAGACAGCGGCCTGTTCGCACTGCATGATCGATTATCAGCCAGCAGACAAGCACCGCGGCGGCAGAACCTTCGGCGGATCGAAGGCGCTGCGCACCGCACTGCACCATGCCTTCGCACATATTTCCCCAGTTGGGCATGGCATATCGCAGTAGCACTCCGAGCTTGCCAACGAAATGAAGCCGAAGGGACGAGCTTGCCCGGGTACGGAATGAGACGCGTGACGGAGCGGCATCACGCCGCCACGGCACATTCCACGGATTTCCTCCCGTCGTTCCACGGGCCCATCGAGAACGCCCCTGACGCGTCCGGTGCGTCGCGACCCCACAACGTCACGACGAGTGACGCACCGAGTGCCGCCTCCGTGACCTGAGAGAGAGGTCATCCCCCCCAGTCGCCACCCCCTGCACCCCGGCACCGCCCCACCGGCGCCCATCCACGCGTGCCCATCAGCACAGCTCCCTCATGTCTGCGCCCACACACGCGGCACGGACTTGCCCCGCCCCTGGTTCGCCACGTAATCCCGGAGGCTTCGATGGAACACCTGGTACGCCGATCGATCACCACCATGTACCGCAGCTATCACGAGCCCTTGACGCTCGACGATCTCGCACGCTCCGCCATGGTCAGCAAGTTCCACTTCCTACGTGTGTTCACTCGCGTGACAGGCGTCACCCCCGGACGCTTCCTCAGCGCCGTTCGCCTCCATGAGGCCAAGCGTCTGCTGCGCACCACATCGCTCAACGTCGCGGACATATCCGCGCAGGTCGGCTACAGCAGTACGGGCACCTTCTCACGGCGCTTCAGCGAATCGGTGGGGGTCTCCCCGACCAAATACCGACACCTGGCGTACGAGCGGTGTACCGGCCAGCCGGTGACGGCTGGCACGCCAGGGCCCTTCGGCCTCCGCAAGCATCCGGGCCCGACCCGAACCACCACGGCGCTCCTGCCGGTCCGGCGAGCGCCGCGGGAGCGGGCAACCACAGAAGGCCACGCGCAGTCGCAGCACCGGCATTCCAGCACCATCCACGGATTGATCACCGTCGAGGGAGCCCCTCTGCCTGCCGCGTTCATCGGCCTCTTCAACAGCCCGATACTGCAAGGCCGTCCGGTCACCGCGACCTCGGTCCGCGCCCCCGGCCGGTTCCACCTGGCCGACATCCCGGCCGGCGAGTGGTACCTGCACGCGCTCTCCCCCGCGAGTGGGCGCACCCCGGGCCTGGCGGCCGTCCCTGGCCTCGCCGCCACCTCACCCTACGATGCCGGGGCGCTGCTCGTCGGCATGGTGGGCCCCATCCGTGTAGCCCAGACCATGGACATCCACATCAACATGGCACTTCGCCCGTTCGACTGGAGCAGACCCCCCATCCTGTCGGCCCTGATGGACATGGCTCCCCTCGATCTTTCGCCTGAGCAGGCCGCATAGCGATTGGGCCACCGCCCATCGGCCGCAGCCAGTGAGCAATCTCGGCGGTGACAGTCCAACAGAGCCCCAAGCAATCTTGCGGTGCCGACGGGGGTAGCGGCCGGCAGACTCCGAATTCCTACCTCCGCCTGCCGTGAAGCGTGATCGATCCGGCAATCGAGGAGGCGAACGTGGGAGAAGACCCTGAGAAGCTGCGCTACTTCCTCAAGCGGGTCAGTGGCGAACTCCACCAAGTCCGGGGGCAGCTACGGGAGATGGAGGAGCGGACGCATGAGCCGATCGCCATTGTGGGCATGGGCTGCCGCTTCCCCGGCGACGTCAACTCACCGGCCGACCTCTGGACGCTGGTCTCCCAGGGCCGGGACGCCGTCGGCCCCTTCCCCACCGACCGCGGCTGGGACCTGACGCGGCTCTTCGATACCGACACCGATGCCGACCGGCCGGGAACCTCCACGGTGCGCCGAGGCGGATTCCTCTACGACAGCGACCAATTCGACGCCCCCTTCTTCAACATCTCCCCCCGCGAAGCGAAAGCCATCGACCCGCAACAGCGCCTCCTTCTGGAGACAGCCTGGGAGGCCCTGGAGGACGCGGGCATCGATCCCACCACCCTCGCCGGTTCACAGACCGGCGTCTTCACCGGTCTGTCCCCCAACCACTACGGCACGGCGTACACACCCGAGCTGGAGGGCTATCTGCTGACCGGCACGACTCCGGCTGTGGCGTCGGGCCGTATCGCGTTCACGCTGGGTCTGCACGGCCCGGCACTGAGCGTGGACACGGCCTGCTCGTCCTCGCTGGTGGCGGTCCACCTGGCCTGCCAGGCCCTGCGCAACAGCGAATGCGACATGGCCCTCGCCGGCGGCGCCACCGTCATGGCCACCCCGGAGATCTTCATCGAATTCAGCCGCCAGAACGGCCTCGCCCCCGACGGCCGCTGCAAAGCCTTCGGTTCAGAGGCCGACGGAACCGGCTGGGCCGAGGGCGTAGGGGTCATCGTCCTGCAACGCCTCAGCGACGCCCAGGCCCAGGGACAGCACATCCTCGCCCTCATCCCCGGCTCCGCCGTCAACCAGGACGGCGCCAGCAACGGCCTCACCGCCCCCAACGGCCCCGCCCAAGAACGCGTCATCCACCAAGCCCTCACCAACGCCCGCCTGACGGCTGATCAGGTGGATGTGGTCGAGGCGCACGGCACCGGCACCACCCTGGGCGACCCCATCGAAGCCCACGCCCTGCTCAACACCTACGGACAACACCACACCACCCAACACCC